>JASHPP010000057.1 GCA_030038035.1 Trebonia sp. | reverse complement strand
AAGCGATCGGCGCCGCCAGCCGGGCGTCCGCGACGATCGCGACCGCCACCTCCGCCGCCGAGGCGACCACGGTGATCCGGGCGCGGGAGGCCGTGGCCGCGAGCACCGCGATGACCGGCTCGGTGAGCGCGCGGCGGGTGCCGACCGGGAGCATCGGGATCGTGCCGGCGGCGGCGATCAGGTCCACGGCCACGCCGCGGCGTTCGGCGGCGTCGGCGCAGGCCCGCAGCTCGTGCGAGAGCGGGTCGGGCACGTCGTCTGACTCGACGAGGAACCGGCGCAGCCGGGTCACCGCGACCGCGATCTCCTGCCGGGTCTGGTCGGCGGCGAGGTCGAGCGAGCCCGCGGCCAGGCCGTCGAGCAGCCGGACCACGGTCGCCCGGATCGTCTCGTACCGGGCCCGCCGGGCGGCCTGCACGGCCTCGGCGGCCAGCCGCGCGTTCCTGGACCGGGCGGCGGCGTCCTCGGCCTCGGCGGCGCGCCGCGCCGTCGCGGCCACCGCCCTGACGCCGACGTAGATCGCGATCGGCAGCGCGCCGCCCCCGGCGCAGACCACGATCAGGCCGGCCAGATGCGCGCGCGTGGCCTCCCCCAGCAGGATCAGCACGGCGAGGGCGACGAGCGCGTCGGCGATAAGGAACGCGAGGTACTCGGCGAAGGGCCGGCGCCACAGCACGACCAGGCCGAACAAGCCCGCCGAGGTGAAGCCGAAGTCGTGATTGCCGAAAAACCCGCCTGGCGCGACCAGGGTGTCGGCCAGCTCTCCGGCCAGCAGGACGATACAGATCGCCCACGGCAGCGCCACGCGCGGCCCGATGCCGCGCAGCAGGGTCACCGCGCTGACCGTCCCGGCGGCCGCGAATGCCAGCCAGATCAGCGCACCTGACCGGAGGAGGCCGTAGGCCAGCCAGGCCTCGATAACGACCGGCGCGGTCGCGGCGACATGCCAGCCGGCCATGACGATGATCGCTATCCAGAGCCCGCCGCGGGTGTAGTGCTCCTCGACGTCCGCTGCCGAGGAGCTAGCCACGGCGCCACTCCAGGTCGACGGCCGTCCCCGCGCCGGGGCTTGACCGCACCACGGCCGTGCCGCCGACGGCGGCCATCCGGCCGGCCAGGTCCTCGCGCACGCCGAAGCCGTACCCGGACTGCCGGGCCGGGTCGAAACCCCGGCCGGCGTCGCTGACCCCGACCCGGACCGTGCCGTGTTCCTCGGCCAGCGTGAGCACCGCCCGGTCCGTCCCCGCGTAGCGCACCACGTTCTCCAGGGCTTCTGACACCGCGCCGGTGAGCGCGTCGGCGATGGCGGCGGGCACCAGGCAGGGGTGCAGGCCGGCCGCGATCCGCAGCGGCGGCTCATACCAGACGACCACCTGGGAGAGCCGCTCGTCGAGCCGCACGCCGGTGTCCCCGGCCGCCGCGGCGTCGTGGTCGGCCGCGAGCGCGGGCAGCGCCTCGAGCGCTGCGGCGGCACGCCGCCGCAGCGTGCCGCCCGGCGCCTGCCCGGCACTGTGCAGCGCCATCGTCAGCGTGGTCAGCGGACCGTTGTGCACCAGGCGCAGCTGGGCGCGCTCGTCCTCCCGCCTGGCCGCCTCCAGCGCCGCGAAGGCCCGGGTGTCCTGGAGCCGCTCGAACGCGCCGACCGCAGTCCGCTCGGTGCGCATCGCGGCGGCCGTGACCGCCGCCGCCACCAGTACCTGGGCCGTCTGTGTCAGCAGTGCCATCAGGCCGCCGTCGGGGCTGTGCGCGATCCGCTGGCCGGCGACCAGGCTCGCCACCACCAGCAGGCCGGCCGGAACGGACAGCACCGGGGTGCCGGTCAGCTGCGCGCACACCACCGTCATCGAACCGATGACGGCGACCCAGCTCGATGTCCCCGCCAGCGTCGCGGCGGGAACCAGGTGGCCGACCGCCAGCGCCAGCGCCGCCGCGACGCACAAGTCGGCGCCGATCAGCCAGGGCCGCAGGCCCCGGGTCCACGCGACCGCCGCGTAAACCGGCGTCCAGGCGAACAGCAGCACCAGCGCGGGCCCGAGCCATGCCCAGGACACCGGCGCCACCGCGCCGAGGACCGCCGCGATCCCGGCCGCGGCCGCGACCGCGCAGCGCAGCACCGCGGCTATCCGTGCCAGCGCGGCACGCGTGGGCCGCAGCGTCGTCGCCGGCTGGCCGGGCGCCGGTCGCGGTAGTCGCATGCCACTGCCTCCCAGGTGAGGCCAGCCACGTGCAGGGGGGACAGGGCGGTCCGGGAGTCAGCCGGGACCGTTCGGGATAATTATTTCAAAAAAAACCCGCCTGGGCGGGAGTTGCGGTCGGCGATCAGCCCCGCGAGCGTCGCGATCGCGATTTCCGGCGGGGTGCGGGAACCGATGTTCAGGCCGATCGGGCGGTGTACCCGGGCGATGTCGCCAGGCGCGACGCCGAGGGCCTCGAGCGCGGGGATGTGCGGGGCGGGATGGCGCGGGTTGCCCATCACGCCGATCCAGCGGGCCTTGGTGGCGAGGGCGTCGCGCAGCACCGCGCCGAGCTCTTCGCGGTGGTGGTCGGTGACCACGACGTCGGCTCCCTCGAGATCTTCCGGCATGTCGCCGAGCACGGTGAAGCCCGCCATCTTGGCCCCGGCCGCGCGGTCCGGGTCGGGTTCGACGAGCATGCCGCCGAACCCGGCATCGGCCCCGTAGCGAAGCAGGAACCCGGAGACCGGCGAGGCGAACACCGCGACCAGCGTGCGCTCGGCTTTCGCCGGCGCCGTTGTCGAGGCGGCCGGGGCCGCGCCGTGTGCCACCGCGCAGGGGTCGATCTGTTCAGCCATACGGCCAGTCTGCAACATCCCTGCGGTCTTGGCCACGCGGGCTGGCGCTAAGGTCAGAGTTCATGGAGTTCCAGGAAGTCGTCCAGCGGCGGCATATGGTGCGCACGTTCACCAGCGAGCCCGTGCCCCAGCAGGCTGTCGACCGCATCCTCGGCAACGCGGTGCGCGGGCCGTCGGCCGGATTCTCCCAGGGGCAGTCGTTCCTGGTGCTGACCGGCGACGACCTGCCGAAGTTCTGGGCGGTGGCCGGCGAGGCGGTCGACCCGTCGGCCCAGACGGCGCCGCTGGTGATCGTCCCGATGTCGTGCAAGCGCGTCTACCTGGACCGCTACGCGCTCCCCGACAAGGGCTGGACGGACCGGGACGAGGCGCGCTGGCCAGTGCCGTTCTGGCACATCGACACGGCGATGGCGGCGCTGCTGATCCTGCTCACCGTGACGGACGAGAAGCTGGGCGCGGTGTACTTCGGGATCGTTCCGCCGGCGGTGCCGCAGTTCCGCGCGGCGTTCGGGGTGCCCGGTGACCAGGAGCCGATCGGCGCGATCGCGGTCGGCTACGACGCCGAGCCGAAGGCGCGCGACCTGCGGTCCCGGCGCCGGAAGCTGGACGAGATGGTCCGCTACGGCCACTGGTGATGCCACCGCGCCGGGCGGGGGCCGCGTTAGGCGTCTCGCCGCTAACCGGACGACGCCTGACTGTCGCAGTCCTCCGAGCTGTAGACCGTGCCGCCAATGTGCAGCAGAATGCTGAGTGAGCCGGAGGTGTCGAGCTGGCCTCCCGTGCACACTGCCGGTCCGCTGGCCGTCAGCGTGCTGCTGCCAGCCTCGCTGAAGCCCGGAGTGATCTGCGGTGAGATGCCGGTCAGCCCGATGGCCGCCGGATTACCGTCCGGATAGTCCGGGGAGATCGCGCCATTCAGTACTATCCACGCATCGACTTCGGCGGATGATCCCTGTGTCAGGCTCAAGCTGATCGTAGTGCCGTTGTCGTCGCCTTCACCGGTGCAGATATAACCCTGCGAGGTGTTGTAGACGAATGTCTCGCCCAGCGGCAGCGGCTGGGTGCCGTTGCCTCCCGGAATGATCGAGGAGCCCACAAAATCGAAGCTGGCGTTGGTGTCCACGTCCGAATTCAGCGTGGTCGTTACCGTAACCGGTACTACGAGATTGGCGCTTTCGTTGGTATCGGAGCCGAGCCCTAGTTCGCAGCCGGCGGCCTGCTGGGCGATGTCGGGGAGCTGGCTCTCGGGCACCGGCGTGCCGAAAGAGTACGTTTGCGTCAGCGAGTCGCCGTTGCTGTCGTGATAGCTGAATGTTGCCGCGATGGGTCCCGTGCCTGCCGATGAAGGGACCAGTGGCTGCGAGGGAGGTACGGCTGGCCCGGACGGGGACGAATTAGTGGCCCCCGGAGTGCCGGACCCGGACGACACTGACGTCGGGGAACTACCGCAGGCGGCGAGCGCTGCGAGAAGTACGGTCACGAGCACGATTCCATAACGGCGCGGCAGCCAGGCGCATCCAGCCCGGGCATTATCTTCACTTCCAGGCGATGGTGACGACCGGGTTATCGCAGCCAGCACGGAGCGGCGAGCTGAAAGCGGATGGCACATGAAATATTCCCTCCCGGGCATTCATCCCCAGATGCGCAGCCGCCCGAATGGCAGGCCGCTGGGGCCTGACCACTGGTTATCTTTGGTTATCTCAGCGGATGGCTGCGCGCCTCGCTAGTTACCTCGTAGCCCTCTGCGGCAAGGTATTGCGGCAGGGCATTGCCGATCACATTTTTCACCAGACAATTTACGTGCACCTTCTTCGGCCCGAGCGGTATTAGCAGAAGCAGCTTCGGCTGGGTAATCCTGGTCCTCCTGATCATCGTCTCAATCACGCTGCCGCGGCCGCTGAAGGAAATTTTTACATCGAAGATGCCGTTTAGCGGAGCATTCATGCGGTAAGTATGGTTACCGAGATCCTGGATCTCGCGGTGTGCCAGCTGCCCAGCACGGCTGCCTCCTGGTTAGGAATCACGTGCGGCACGCGGATGCCGCTCTCATGACCGTCAATACACGCCGCGTACCGGCAGCTGCTCCGCGAACCCGGTCAACGTCGACCTCGCTGGCCTGGTTCGTCCGGCGGTCCTTCGCGCCTGGCCGCCAGCCGCGCGTTCTCGATGCGTCCGATGAGCCAGTATCGAAGAGCGCCACCCGCCGGACGCCCAATTCAACAGATCGCGGTCGAATGCGAGAATTCGTCCGGCACCCGAACCGCCGCCCGGAGCGGGCCGACTTAGCGTCCGGCTCTGCCGGACATTTCAGAAAAATGCCACCCAGGCGAACGCTGGGCTGCGGATACTGTCGATCAGGGCGTTCGAGCGGTAGCCAGGGGTGGGGCATGCCATCGGTTAGGCAAGAGCTTGCGGTGACGCGTACCGCGCGGTGGTACGAGGACGCGAGCCGCGCGCATCGCGCCGGGGCATGGACGGACCGGATCAAGGACTACGCGGCTCTGCGGGCGGTGCTGGCCGGCAACACGCAGGCGGAGCCATCGGCGACCGGGTGGCGACAGCCGCCCGTAGACCTGCCTCGCCTGCTCAAGCTCGTGGCCGAGCGCGCGCACTACGCGGGGGCCGAGCCTGTCTACCGGCGGTACAGGAAAGAGCAGCGCGGCCAGCCCATCACTCGCTGGGCGGGGCCTGACCCGGCCGTACGGCCGACGCAGGCGTTCCTCGCCGAGGCGAAGATCGCCGGGTTCTGGCCGTATCGGGAGGGCGTCGTCCTGGTGGCCGACGAGCTAGACCTCACCACGCTCGAGTGGGCCTTCGCGTACCTGCGTGCACTCGCCGCGTGGGCGCTCGACGAGCGGCCACTCGCCGCGTACCAGCCGGTCAGCGTGCCGCCCTGCGTGCCTGAGGACATGGCGGTCTTCGTCGCGTGCTCCGGCCGCCAGACAGGCGGGCCGGCCGCCGTCGCGCGCCTTACTGAGCTGGCCGGCGAGATCATCCGGGCCGTCCTTGATGACGTGAGCATGACGCCGCTTGGCGCGCTTAACGCGGTACGCGATGACGTGCGCCAGCTGCTCGCCCCGCCTGCGGCGCCGCTCGCCGATCAGGCGCTGCGCGCGGTCGCGGAGCTGTCAGACAGGATCATCCACGCCGGCGATGGCGAAACCGTGCTCACTCCCGATCAGGCCGACCAGCTCCAAGTCATGCTGCACAGCCTTACGTCGCTGCTCGCCAGCGTAACGCCGCTGCAGCGAGCCGGCCGCACGGGCGCCCCGCTCGGCAGCCGCTCCAGCGTCCCGCCAGGAAAGGACTCGGGCCGTGACCACTGATCCCGTCCTGGCGGCGGACGCACAGGCATGTGCGGCGGCCCGGCTGCGCGGCGCCACCCAGGCACTCAACGTCTTCGACCGGCGCTCGCCTGACGAACAAGAGCGCGCCTGCGCCTTCGCGATGGCCCTGCTCGCCGCAGGTGCCGAAGCGGCGGACTGGACCTTGGCAGGGCTGCCCCAGCTACCGCCCGGCCAGCCGGGCGGGCCGCGGCGCTACCAGCCTGAGGTGCTGGTCCCGGTCAGCCATCACTCGGTGCTGCTGCTGGCCAGGACCGCGATGAACCTGCACATCGCGGGAACGCGCGGCAATCAGCGTCCGGCGCTGTGGGCACGTCTGGCGCGGTTCTTCAGCGAATCGCTGCCCGCGTCCCATCCCGAGATGGTCCGGCTGCGTGAGCGTGCCCTGAACGCGCGCAGGGAGACCGCCGACACAGCGCCGCCGGTCTTCGACGGGCTCCGGTGGGTGCTGGATTACCACCGCCGCCAGCACGGCGAGGGCGCGTACCTGACCTCCATCGCCAGGACCAACCTGGCCCTGGCGTACCGGCATCGCCGGGGTGAGACCGACCTGGCCATGGTCACCAGCCTGGCCCAGGACGAGGTACGGGCCCGGACCGCGCGCTACGGTCCGCATCATTCGGTGACGTTGATGGCCCGTTCAGTGTTCGCGCAGGCCCTGCTGTTGCAGGCCGAGGAAAGCTCGGATGAGCAGGAGCGGCGCCAGCTCGCCCGCCGGGCGCTCACCGAGGTGACGGACATCCGGGCGGCCCGTGACCGGCTGTTCGGCGCAACTTCGCCAGATGCCGCGGTGAGCCGCCGGCATGAGGCCCGCGCCCTGCTGCTGCTCGGCGAGGCGGCGCTCGCACGCACGTCCCTGGAGCTGACCCTTGCCTTCGAGACTGCCCACAACAGCGGGTGCGAGACCCAGACCATCGCCTACACGCACTACCAGCTCGCCAAGGCGAACCGCGATCTCGGCGACCGTGACCGGGCACGGGCGCACGCGCTTGCGGCGGTCAGGATATTCACCCTGCACAGCCCAGGCAGCCGCGACGCCCGGCTGTCCGCCTCGCTGCTCGCGGAACTGGGGTGCCAGCACGAACGTGGGCCACAGCCAGCCAGGCAGGCCGGCGCCGCTGAATTCGTGCCAGGCTTGCCCGTGAACAGCCCCCGCGGAAAGCCGGTGAGCGCACCGTCCGGGCCTGCGGCGGCGTTCAGGTGCGGCATCCTTGACCTGTAATGCGCCGCGGTCATGGTCACGCACCGACAGTGTCCCCCGGTCCCGTTCTGTGAAGACGGCCAAAGACGGGCTCGCGGCCGTGTCGTATGGTGATGGCGGGCCGTGACTGGCGTTCGGGTGGAGTACCACCGGGGAGCGGCCTCCCGGACACTGCCGGGACAGCCGTGCGCCTGGGCGAGCATCCGATGCCGTCTACGGGAGCACGCGCATGCGCAGTCCAGTCACCCGATCGGCCCCGCTGCTTCCGGCGGGAAACCCCCGCATCGTCGGGATCGTCAACATCACCGCGGACTCGTTCTCCGACGGGGGCCGCTACCTGGACCCCGCAGCCGCGCTCGCGCACGCCCGCAGGCTGCGCGCGGACGGCGCCGATGTGATCGAGCTGGGGCCCGCCGCCAGCCACCCGGGTTCCGTGCCGGTCTCCGCCGCGGAGGAGCGGCAGCGGCTGGCCCCGGTCCTAGAGCGGCTCGCCGCGGACGGGATCGCGGTCTCGGTGGACTCGTTCCTGCCCGAGACCCTGCGGTTCGCCGTCTCGGCCGGCGCGGCCTGGCTCAACGACATCCACGGGTTCGGTGACCCTGGCCTCTACCCGGTCCTGGCGGCGTCACAGTGCCGGCTGGTCGTCATGCACGCCGTGCAAGAGGACGGGGCAGCCACCGAAGTCGTGACCGACCAGGCAGCGGTCCGGGAGGGGATGTACCGGTTCTTCGCCCGGCGTCTGGCCGCGCTGCGGGCAGCCGGCATCGGCAGGGACCGGATTGTCATCGACCCGGGGCTTGGCTACTTCCTTGGCGGCACCCCCGGACCTTCGCTGATGGCACTGGCGGAGATCCGGGAGCTGAAGGAGACCTTCGGCGTTCCCGTCCTGGTGTCGCCGTCGCGCAAGTCCTTCCTGCGCGCGCTCACGGGCAGGGACGTGACCCGGTCCGGGCCGGCCACGCTCGCCGCGGAGATCTTCGCCGCCTGGCAGGGCGCGGACTACATCCGCACCCACGACGTCGCAGCAGTGCGCGACGCGCTCGCCTTCCTGAGCGCCGTCAGCAGTGCGGCGCGCAGCGGCAGGGGCCCTACCCGGACGGAACGGAGTAACGATGTTCGATGTCCTGATCGCAGGCGGTGATGTCTACGACGGCTCAGGCGCTGGCCCTGTGCGGGCTGACGTGGGCGTCCGCGGCGACCGGGTGGCGGCGGTCGGTCGCGGCCTGCCGCGGGAGGCGGGGGCCGTTGTTGACGCGGCGGGCAAGGCGGTGTGCCCCGGCTTCATCAACATCCTCAGCCACTCGCACCTGAGCATCCTGCTGGATCCGCGGTCGCTCGGCGAGCTGACCCAGGGGGTCACCACCGAGGTGTTCGGCGAGGGCACCTCGATGGGGCCGCTGACCCCGCGGCTGAAGGCCGAGCTCGAGGACACCGTCCGGTACCTGGACGTCGAGGTGAGCTGGACCAGGCTGTCGGAGTACCTGCGGCACGTCGAGCGGCGCGGCACCGCGCAGAACATCGCGTCGTTCATCGGCGAAGGCACGCTGCGCGCGGGCGCCGTCGGCTACGGCGACCGCCCCGCCACGCCCGCCGAGCTGGACCGGATGCGCCAGGTCGCCGCCGAGGAGATGGCCGACGGCGCGCTCGGCATCGCCTCGGCGCTGGTCTACCCGCCCGGCAGCTACGCCGGCACCGGCGAGCTCGCCTCGCTGTGCGAGGTCGCGGCCGGCTACGACGGCTGCTACGCCTCACATGTCCGTGGCGAGGGGGAGCAGCTGCACGCGGCCCTGGGCGAGTTCCTGGGGATCGTCCGTGCGGCGGGGCTGCGCGGCGAGGTGTTCCACCTGAAGGCCCTGGGCCGGCCGAACTGGCACTTGATGGACGGCGCGATCTCGCTCATCGAGGACGCGCGGTCCGCCGGGCTGCCGGTGACCGCCGACGTCTACCCGTACACGGCCGGCTCCGGCGGCCTGACCAGCGTTATCCCCGACCGGTACCACGAGGGCGGTGCCGCCGCCCTCTACGACCGGCTCGGCGACCCCGGGGTCCGGGCGGCGATCCGCGCGGAACTGTCCTCCTCCGGCCGCTGGAGCCGCGTATCGGAAGCGGAGAACGTGCTGATCCTCCGGGTCACCGCGCAGGAGAACCGGCAATGGCAGGGCCGGACGCTGGCCGAGGTCGCCGCCGCCCGCGGGACCGACCCGCTTGAGACGGCGCTGGACCTCATCGCGTCAGACCGCTCCCGGATCCAGGCCGCGTACTTCTCCATGTCCGAGGAGAACCTGCGGGCCGCGCTGCGCCGGCCATGGACGGGCATCAGCTCCGACGCCACCTCGATGGCGCCCGAGGGCGCGTTCCTCCGGGCGCCCGTTCACCCCCGCGCGTACGGCAGCTTCGCCCGGGTCCTCGGGCACTACGTCCGGGACGAGAAGGTGCTGCCGCTGGCAGACGCGATCCGCCGGATGAGCGGGCTGCCCGCCGCCACGCTCGGCCTGTCCGGCCGCGGCGTCCTGCGGGCGGGCGGGTACGCCGACATCGTCGTGTTCGACCCGGCTACTGTGACGGACCGGGCGACGTTCGCCGACCCGCACCAGCTGTCGGCGGGGGTGAGCGAGGTCCTGGTCAACGGGAAGGTCACGATCAGCGGCGGCGCGTTCACCGGGGAGCTCGCCGGGCGCGCCCTCGCCGGGCCGGGGGCACGGCGGTGAGCGTGACGCGACTGGCAGCCTAGCGGAAAGCGCGGAAGGCGGCCCGCACCTCGCCGGTGAACGCCTCCGGCTGCTCCAGGGCGGCGAAATGGCCTCCCTTGCCCAGCTCGTTCCAGTAGCGCAGCTCCGGGAAGACCCGCTGCGCCCACCGGCGCGAGGGACGGTAGAACTCACGGGGGAAGATGGAGCAGCCGGCCGGGACGGTCACCGGGTCCACGGCGAGCTTCCCGGCGGTTTCCCAGTAGATCCTGGCCGCCGACGCCCCGGCGGCGGGGAGCCAGTACAGCATGATGTTGTCGAGCATCTCCTCCGGGGTGAACACGCTTGAGGGGTCGCCGTCGTTGTCGCTCCACGCCTGGTACTTCTCGCCGATCCACGCGGCGAGCGCCGCCGGGGAGTCGACCAGGCCGTAGCCGATGCTCTGCGGGCGGGTTGACTGGATCGCTACGTAGCCCTGGCCCTGGCCGCGGTGGCGGGCAAGGGCTTGCAGGGCGTCTCGTTCCCGGTCGGTGAGGTCGTCGCCCTCAGTGCCGGGGGCGGGGACGGCGGGCACCATGTTGAGGTGGATGCCGGCCAGGCTGGCCGGGTGCCGTCGGGCGAGTTCGATGGTGACGCGGGCGCCCCAGTCACCGCCCTGCGCACCGTAGTGCGGGTAGCCGAGCCGGTTCATGAGCTGGTCCCAGGCGTCGGCGATGCGGGACAGGTCCCAGCCCGGTTCGGCGGGCTTGCCGCTGAACCCGAAGCCGGGCAGCGTCGGGCACACGACGTGGAACGCGTCAGCCGCGTCCCCTCCGTGCGCCACCGGGTCACTCAGCGGGCCGATGACCTTGCCGAACTCGACGACCGAGCCGGGCCAGCCGTGCGTCAGGAGCAGCGGGACCGCGCCTGGATGCGGGGAGCGGACGTGGACGAAGCAGATGTCAAGGCCGTCGATCGCCGTCCGGAACTGCGGGAACCGGTTGAGCCGCTCTTGCGCGGCGGCGAAGTCGTAGTCCTCCAGCCAGTACCGGCACAGCTCGCGGACCCAAGCCAGCGGGGTGCCCTGCGACCAGCCGCCGGCGGTCCCGGGCTCCGGCCACCGGGTCCGGCGCAGCCGCTCGCGCAGGTCATCGACGACAGCCTCAGAAAGGCCGACGCGGAAGGGGGTGACGGCATCGTTCACGTGCGCTCCTGCGGGCAGGCCTCGTATTCCGGCCCCACCTCTCTTACTTCGGGTGGGCGATGGAGACCCGTTCGGCCGAGGCCGGGGCCGGAGCCGGGGCAGGCGCCGGGGCAGGCGCCGGGCGCGCCACCGGCTCACCGGCCGGCGCGGCCGGCGTAGCGGAGGCGGCGGGCCGGCTCGCCGCCGTCCCTCGGTCGTCGGCACGCACGGGAGGCAGCAACCCGGATACCCGCCACGCCTCGCGGACGACTACCTGGAGCGCGCCTGCCGCGGGAATGGCGAGCAGCGCGGCGACGAACCCGCCGAACAGCCCGCCGATCCACGACCCGACCGACGCTCCGACCAGCACAGAGATCAGCACGAGCAGCGGGCTGATGCGTACCGTCTTGCTCATCACGACCGGGTTCAGCACGTGGTTCTCGAGCTGCGTGTAGACGAGGAACACGATCAGCGTCACGACGCCGGCGACCACCGAATGGCCGGCGGCGAACAGCACGGTCGGAATCCCGGCGAGCGCGCCGCCGATCATCGGCAGGAAGTCGACGAGCGCGACCCAGATCGCCCACAGCTGGGGGAACGG
>JASHPP010000056.1 GCA_030038035.1 Trebonia sp. | reverse complement strand
TGCCCGCGCCGCCGCCCGGGGCCACGGCGCCATCGGCGGGGCCGGCCGCCGCGGCGTCGGCAACACGCGGGGAGGGAGCCTGGTCCGCCGGAGTCGGCGAGGTTCGTTCGGGTGCGGGAGCGGAACCAGCCGGCGCGGACGGATGCTGGCCTACGGCCGGCGCCGGCGCGGTGAGCATGGCCAGCGCCTCTCCGTTCCCCGGGTCGCGCTGGAGCACGGCGCCCAGGTGCCTGACCGCCTCGTCACGCTGGCCCGCGCGCAGCAGCAGCGCCGCCAGGTGCAGGCGCAGCGGCACGTCGTCAGGCATCGCGGCGACCGCGTTACGCAGGCTTTCGAGTACGGCTGCTTCGGGTTCCATGCGTCCGTCCGGGAGGTGGGGGTCGGGCTGTCGCCCCTCCACAGTATGAGGTCCGGCGGCCCGGCGGGTACTGTCCGGCAGACTAGAGGCTCGCGGCCAGGCCCCGCAGATGGTCGTGAATCCCGTCAAAAGCCGGCGTCCGCAGGTACCTTTTGGGCATCTTGGCGATCGATGTGTAGTTCGTGTCACAGACGTTGGCGAGCGGGGACTCGACCGCCTGGCTGACCAGCTGGTAGGCGTCGATCGGGTCGAGCCCGCACAGCCGCGCGACCCAGGTCACCATGTCGTGCTGGGCGATGCGGAACGCGTCCTCAAGCGGGCGCGCGGAGCCCGCGGACATGATGTGCGTGTCGTTTTCCAGCCGCGGCCACGGGGTCGCCCTGCCCTTGATCAGGTCCACGACGATGACCGTGTTCATCGCGGTCTCCACCGCGACCCCGCAGGTCTCGCCCTCGCCCTGCCGCGCGTGGCCGTCGCCGAGGGACAGCAGCGCGCCCGGCACGTTGACCCCGAGGTAGCAGGTGGTCCCCGCGCGCATCTCCGGGGTGTCCATGTTCCCGCCGAACGCGTCAGGCACCAGCGCGCTGCGCACCTCCGCGTTCGCCGGCGCCACGCCGACCGTGCCGTGCATCGGCTCCATCGGCAGGTCGGCGGTGAACTCGCTCTTGCGCGCGGTGAACCGGCAGGTCCGCGCCGCCCGGTCGAGCTGCCAGATCCACATGACCTCCTCAAGCGGCGGGTTCAGCAGCGCGGTCAGGCGGGTTCCGGTCAGCGCGCCGAACAGCGGGACCGTGGTGGACGCCGCCCAGTCCCTGGCCGGCTCGATGCTGACGAAGTGCACGGCGACCGTGTCGCCCGGTTCTGCGCCCTCGATGTAGAACGGGCCGGTCTGCGGGTTGAGCCCGGCGATGTTCAGCCGCGACACCAGGTCGTCTTCGCCGCGCACCCGCCCGGCGAAGCAGTCCTCGGTGTACAGGCTCAGGGCCGCGGGTGTGGTGATCGTCCGCACAGGGGCGGCGCCGCCGAACGTCCAGGCGAACTCGTGCGCCCGCGGCCGGTACGTGATCACTTGCAGGTCGCTCACGGCCGCCGCCTCTCCGCTCCGGTTGCCTTCAATAATTATCCCGAACGAACCCCGCCGTCTCCCCAGTCCGCCCGTCTCCGCCCGCCGCCCGCCGCCCGGCGTGGCCCGCGCCCGTCTCCGCCCCAGCCTGCCGCCCGGGAAGCGCCAGCGACGGCCCTCAGCCGTCACGCCAGCCACTCCTCTTGCACACCCGCGAGTGGAGCAGCGGCTCGCCGGGCGCATCACGGTCTCCAACCTAACTTAGGACCCGAGCGGCAGGTTTATTGTCCGTTTTATACGCATTTCGATCTGCCGCTTGGGTCCTATCTTGCGGCGAGGCGTCCGGATAGTGAGACAGCGGCTGGGCGGCCCGCAGCCGGCGTTGCGCCGGTCAGCAGGCGCCGTCAGCGGCCTTCGCCGCGGCGTTGAGCGCTTTGACGGTCGCGGCCGGTACAGAACCTTGCTGCACGTCATCGCGGACGGCGGTCAGCTCCGTGAGCAGATTGTCGAGCGCGGACTTGACCGCGGCGCTGCTCGCCTGGCCAGCCGCCGCTGTCAGGTCCGTGATCGCGGTCGACATGTCCCTGGTCAGCGTCGCCTGCGAGGCCTGGGCGTTGAGATCCCTGATGGTCTGGTTGTAGGCGCTCAGCGCGGTCCCCGCGTAGGCCTTGCAGCCGGGATCGCTCGAGCCAGCATGCAGCCGGGACACGACGACAACGGCGCCCGCCACGAGGACGACGACCGCGACCGCGCCTGCGATGAGCAGCCGGGTCTTGCCGCCCCGCTTGCCGCCTGGCTTGCCAGCACGCCGCGCCCCGGACTTGCCGGCGGCACCGCCGGCACCACTGGCGGTGGCGCCGTTGGGTGCGGTAGCGGCAACGCCGGGCGGGCCAGCGAAGGCGCCCTGGTTCGCGAACCCCGCGGGCGCCGGCGCGCCAGGGAACGCGCCTGGCTGTGGCGCGGCGAAGGTGCCGTGCTGCTGCGGCGCGAACGCTCCCTGCTGCCCCGCGCCGAACACCCCAGGCTGCTGCGTGTCGAACGCGCCCTGCTGCGGAGGCGGGAACGCGCCGCCCGGGTAACCGTTCCCGAGGGCAGGCGGCGGGGGAACCTGACCGCCGAATGCGGGCGGCCGCGAATTCGGGTAACCGCCGGGCTCAGGCACCTGCCCCGGGTAGCCGAAGCCGGCAGGCTGCTGGCCGAGGGCGTTCGCCTGCTGGCCCGGGAAGTCGGCAGCCGGGGGACCCGCGTAACTCCTGCGCTGGTAGCGGTTGGGGTCGCCCTCATGCCCCTGGTCAGGGAACCCGCCGCCGTAGCCGGGCCCGGCGTATCCCTGGCCGCCGTACGCGGGAGCGCGGTACGCGGGGCCGCCGTAGCCTGGCCCGGCTGGCGGGGGGAAGTCCTGCGCGGGATAGTCCTGTCCGCGCTGGCCCTGCCCGGCGGGCCACTGCTCGCCGTAGCGTTCGGTGGGCGGCTGCCCGGCGTAGCCGCTGTCATGCTCGGTGTACCTGTCGTCCCGCCGTGCGGACGGAGTGAACCAGGATCCGCGATCCGGCCCCTGGTCCTGATAACCGGGCTCCTGGTAACCAGGATCCCGGAAGCCAGCCCGGTCCTGCCCGGGCGCGGACCGATGCCGGCCACGACCGTAGCCTCCCGGGTCAGCCGAGCCGCCATACTCGGCCGAGCCGCCGTAGCCGCCCGAATCCCGGTAACTGCCGGAGGGCCCGCGGTAGGCGCCCCCGCCAGAGGCGCCAGAGGCGCCAGAGGCGCCGGAGGCGCCGGAGGCACCGGGTCCGCCGTAGCCGCCCGCTGTGCCGTACCCCGTGTCCGGTGGCCGCCACGGCACGGTGCCCGGACCGTAGGAGTAATCGTCGTCGGCGGCGCCCGTCCCGCCCTGGCTGCCCGGCTGGGAATCCCGGGCGGGCGCGCCGGCCGGCGACGAGGGCGGCAGCGCCCTGGCGCGGCGCGCGGGCAGCATCGC
>JASHPP010000055.1 GCA_030038035.1 Trebonia sp. | reverse complement strand
GGAGCCGGCCCGGGTACGGGAACACGGCGAAGATCGCGGCCCGCGTCGCGCGCTCCCGCAGCGAGCGCCGACCGGGCGCGCTCGCCACGCCGGACCCGGAGCTGTCGTCGGTGCCGGCAGGGTCCCTCCCGGCAAGGGACGCCCCGCCAGCGGGCGCCCCTGCGGCGCCCACCCCGGCAGGTTCGCCTGCCTGCTCCGTCCACACCCGGGCCGCCTCGATGATCTGGTCATACTCAACGCCGGACGGGCACGCGGTCATGCAGGCCATGCAGCCCAGGCACCGGTCGAAGTGCTCGGCGGTCGCGGCGGTCAGCGGAGCCCCGTCCAGGAGCTGGCTCACGAGGTGGATGCGACCGCGCGGGGAGTCCATCTCCTCGCCCCACAGCTGGTAGGTCGGGCAGGCCGGCAGGCAGAAACCGCAGTGCACGCAGTCCTTCACCGCCGAACGGACCGCGTCCGCCCGCGCGTCCGCCTCCTCCAAGCCGATGGTGCCGTCGCTCATCGAGGTCATCTAGATCCCTTCGGGGAACCGGCCGGGCGCCATCCGGCGGCCGGGGTCGAACTGGTCCTTGACTGCGCGCATCACGCCAAGCGCCGGCTGGTGTGTGCCAACAGGAGAGGCCGGCTGGTGTGTGCCAACAGGAGAGGGGAGCACGGTTCCCGCCATTCCGCCGTGCGCGGCGAGCGCCGAACGGACCGCGCGCGGTGCGGCGAGCACCACCACGCCGCCCCGCGCCTGCCCGGACGCCCCCCGCAGCACCCCGTGGGACGTTCCGCGCAGCGCGCCGACGAACCCCGCGGCCACGCCGGGTTCCGCGCCGCAGTCCAGGTACAGCACGCCCGCCCCGGCGGAGCCGTACACCAGCGGCGCGGCGCCGGCGTCCCTGGCCGCCGCGTCGATGGCGTCGAGCACCCCGCCCAGCGCCGACACCCAGAACGACACGCGGACGAGCGTCCCGTCGCCGGCCTCGATCGCCCCGGCCCACCAGGACGGCGGCTCGCCGGACACGGAAACCTCCGCTGCCCCGGACCCGGAGCCGCCGGGTCCGACAGCCACGCCCAGCAGGTCAGCCAGCCGCGCGGCCCGCGCGGCCACCCCGTCGGCCGACCCCTCGACGAGCACGCCGACGCTGGCCGGCCCGGCAACCCCGGGGCGGTGCAGCTCCACGGCAGACGCGACGAGCGGGGAGTTGGCCGCCAGCGCCACCACGGCGGCCACGTCGGCCGCAGCAGCGCCGGCAGGGAACGTGACAGTGACGAACGCGCGCGCCGCCGGCAGCGGATGCAGCCGGAACGTCGCCTCGGTGATCAGCCCGAGCGTGCCCGCCGAGCCGGCGAACAGCTTGCCAAGGTCGTACCCGGCGACGTTCTTGACGACCTTCCCGCCGGAGTGGGCCACGGTCCCGTCGGCCCGCACGATCGTGATGCCGATCAGCAGGTCACGCGGCGACCCGTAGCGCAGCCGCCGCGGACCGCACAGCCCCGAGGCCACGACCCCGCCGACCGTCGCGGTCCCGGGGACATCCAGGGCGATCTCCTGCCCCGCGGCGCCGAGCACGCCAAGCACGTGGTTCATAAGGGCGCCGGCCTGCACCTTGGCCACGAGGTCCCCGGCCGCGTGCTCAACGACCGCGTCCATGCGGCGCGTGTCCACGAGCAGGTCGCAGCGGTCCGGCGGGACCCCCCAGCCAAGCCGGCTCCCCGACCCGCGCGGGACCACCGCCAGCTCGTGCTCGGCCGCGGCGCGCAGCAGCGCCGCGGCTTCACCCGTGTCGGCGGGCGACGCCACGTAGCCGGGCACCACGCCGTCGCCGACCGCGTCGGCGGCACCGCCCTCGCGCAGTTCCTGGCAGGCCGCAGCCAGCGCCTTGCCCGCCACCTTCAGGTCGCCGCTCACCGCGGCCCTCCACAGACGGCCGGGACCGTTCGGGATGATGTCATTAGAAAATCTCCGCCTGGCCAGCGGCGACGGCCGGGTGCGGGGCGCGCCGCCGCCCTGGCACCTCGCCGCACAGCCGCGGGGTCGGGAAGACCTTGCCCGGGTTGCACAGGCTGGCCGGATCGAACGCGCACCGCACCAGCTGCATGGTGTCGAGATCCTCGGCGGTGAACATCTTCGGCATGTACCTGGACTTGTCCACGCCGACGCCGTGCTCGCCGGTGATCGACCCGCCGTAGGCGATGCACGTGTCGAGGATCGCGCCCGACAGCTCCTCCGCCGCCTCGGTCTCCGCCGCCGACGAGTCGTCGTAAAGCACCAGCGGGTGCAGGTTCCCGTCCCCGGCGTGGAACACGTTCGCCACCCGGATGCCCGCCTCCTGCGACAGCGCGGAAATCCGCGCGAGCACATCCCCGAGCGCCGTCCGCGGCACCACGCCGTCCTGGACGATGTAGGCGGGGGACAGCCGCCCGACCGCGGCGAACGCGGACTTGCGCCCGGCCCAGATCCCGGCCCGCTGCACCGGGTCGTCGGCCGCGCGGATCTCCGTCGCCCCGGCCGCCTCGCACAGCCCGCGGACCGTAGCCAGCTCCGCCTCCACCTCGGCGGCCGGCCCGTCGAGCTCCACAAGGAGCACCGCCGCGGCGCCCCGCGGGTATCCGCAGCGCACGGCCGCCTCTGCCGCCTCGATGGACAGCGCGTCCATCATCTCGATCGCGGCGGGCACGATCCCGGCTCCGATGATGTCGGAGACCGCGTGGCCGCCCTCGCTGGTCGTGGCGTACGCGGCGAGCAGCGTGTGCACCGTCTCGGGCAGCGGCATCAGCTTGACCACGATCTTGGTCACGATGCCGAGCGTGCCCTCCGAGCCGGTGAACGCGCCCACGAGGTCGTAGCCGGGCGAAGCGCCGGTGCCGTCGCCCAGCCAGGTCAGCTCGCCTTGCGGCGTCACCACCTCCAGGCCGGTCACGTGGTGGGTCGTGAAGCCGTGCTTGAGGCAGTGCGCGCCACCGGAGTTCTCCGCCACGTTGCCGCCGACCGAGCAGACGATCTGGCTGGACGGGTCGGGCGCGTAGAACAGTCCGT
>JASHPP010000485.1 GCA_030038035.1 Trebonia sp. | reverse complement strand
ATCGGCAGCCGCCCCGGCGTCCACGTCCGGATCGTCGGTGAGCACCTCGTCGGCCAGGTCGGCGTCCGGCAGCTCGGCATCGGGCGAGTCGGCGATCTCCAGGTCCGCGCCGAGCGCGTCGCCGAGGTCGTCGTCGAATTGGTCGTCGAAGTCCTCGAGGTCGACCTCCTCGTCGAGGTCCGCGTCCTCATCGTCATCGTCGAGGTCCACGACCGCCAGGTCGACGGGGAGGTCCTGCGGGGGTACGGCCGCGAGTTCGTCGCGGCCCTTGGCCGCGGCCGCGTGGCTGCCCGCGCCCGCGAGACCGTTGCCCGATACGGGAGCGGCCTGAGCCTGCTCCTGCGCAGCGCCCTCGGTCGTCGTGTCATCGGCCACCCGCGAGTCCCGGCCCGCGGAACCGGCCGGCCGGGAGCGCTTGCGCGCCGCGGAATTGGCAGCGCTCACCACCACGGTCACCTCTTCCTTCGCTGGGTAGCTCGGCTGAGCTGCGTACGCATAGCGATAATCGGGCCCTCCCGCGAGGGTCTTGACGCCTGGACCGTGCCAGGAAGCGGGCTTCCCGCCTGTCTTGGGAATTTAAACAGCAACCCGCCCGCCTCCTCCTTCAGTCCACCATAGGCGGCAAGTGGGAGTGCCTTGTACACATCGGCGTGCACATCGGCGCCTGCGCCGGCGCCCACGCCGGCGGTCACCGCGTCCCCCGCCGGTGCCCTGGCGGGCCGCCTGCCGCTGGCGGGTCGTACGCCGCTGGCGGGCCGTACGCCGCTGGCGGGTCGTACGCCGCTGGCGGGCCGCCTGCCGCTGGCGGGCCGTACGCCGGCCTCTCTGCCGCAAGGCCCGCCGGAACGTGCATGACGAGCACGGTCACGTCGTCATCCTGTTCATGGCCGGCGAGCATATGGTCAAGCAAGTACTGAAGCAACAGGCCGGGAACGCTCAGCAGCTCGTCGGTGGCGCTGGCGGCGACCTGGACCAGCTCGTCAAGCCCGGCGTCGAGGCCGCGCATCCGGTTTTCCACCAGCCCGTCGGAGTAGAAGACCGCGGTGCTGCCCGGCGGCAGCCGGAACGCGTGCTGCCTGCGCGGGCTCGCCCAGCCGAGCGGCGTGCCCGCCTCGGCCTGGTCGAGCACGGGCGGCGCGCCCGGGGTGAGCAGCAGCGTGGGCAGGTGGCCGGCGTTCCCGGCCTGGCCCTCGCCGGTGTCCGGGTCGATGACCAGGTAGGAGACCGTGGTGACCTGCTCCTCGAGCTCGGTCGCGCTGAACAGCCGGTCCAGCCCGGCGAGCACCGCCGCGGGCCGCGGGTCGGTCAGCGCCAGGGCGCGCAGCGCGTTGCGCACCCGGCCCATGCCCGCCGCGGCCTGCAGCCCCTTGCCCATGACGTCGCCGACCGTGACCGCCAGCCGCCGGTCCGGCAGCCAGAACACGTCATACCAGTCGCCGCCGATCTCCATGTTCCGCGTCACCGGCAGGTACCTGGCATCGAGCACCAGGCCCGGCACGGTCGGCAGCTTGTCAGGCAGCAGGCTGCGCTGCAGCGTCTCGGCGGTGGCGTGCTCCCGCTCGTACATCGCGGCCCGCTCGACGGCCAGCGCGCACTGGCCGGCCAGCGCCTCAAGGAAGACCCGCTCTTCCTCGGTGATCCGCCGCGGCCTGCTGAAGGAGAACCGCAGCGCGCCGAGCGGAGCGCCCGCCGCGAGCAGCGGCAGGCTGACCCAGGACCGCTCGTCGCCGGTGTCCTCCATCCGGTGCCCGCCGTCGGCGGTGTCCGCGGTGTCCGCGAACTGCCTGCGCAGCTCCTCGGGGTCGTGGATGAGCACGGGGCGGCGGGTCGCGATCGCCCGCGTCATCACGCTCGGCGTGTCCAGGGTCAGCCGCTTGCCGACTGAGTCCGGCCCGACGGGCGCGAGCCCGTCGGGGTTGACCACCCGCAGCCGCAGGGTCTCGGCGTCGAGCAGGGCCACCGCCGAGCGCAGCGCCCCGATCGCGGTGCGGCCCACCTCGGTGATCACCTCGACCACCTGCTCCACGGTCAGCGCCTCGGCGAGCATCGACGTCGCCTGCTGCAGCCGGGCGGTGCGCAGCGCCGCCGCGGACAGCTGTTCGGTCAGCCGGCTGCGCATCTCCTCGGCCTCGCGCTGGCTTGTCACGTCGGTGATGGCACCGACCCACTCGGCGACCTTGCCGTCCCGTTCGATCGGCACGGCGCGCACGTCGTAGTGCCGGTACGCGCCGCCCCTTGTCCGCATCCGGAACCGGTCGTCGAAGATCCGCCCGGTGCGCAGGCACTCCCGCCAGTCGCGCTCCACGCGCTCGCGGTCTTCTGGGTGGATCGAGTCCAGCCACCCGCTGCCGAGGAACTCCTCGGGGGACTGCCCGGTGATCCACCGCCATTCGGCGGAATCCTCGAGCATCTCCCCGTCCGCCGAGGCGACCCAGATGACCTGGGCGCCGCCCTGTGCCAGCGCCCGGTACCGCTCTTCGCTGCGGCGCAGCGCCTCCTCGGTGCCCAGCCCGAGCCCGTCGGCGACGACGATGAGGCCCGCACCGCTCAGCACGCCGTCCGGCCCGTGCACGGGGAACCAGTGGAACGAGCGCGGCCCGGTCATCGCCTCGCCGGCGGAGCCGGCCTCGCCGACGGAACCGGCCTCCCCGGTTGAACCGGCCTCGGCCGACGCCCCCGCCGACCCCGGCGCCCCCGGCGCCCCGGACGCCCCCGCCGCTCCCGACGCGAACATCTCCGTGGCCGGGCGGTCCTCGCCGAGCACCCGCGCGAGCGCGGCCTCGGCCCGGGCGGCGTCGACGGCGGGCCACACCGCGGCGATCGGCTGCCCGGCGAAATCGGCCTCGTCGTGGCCGTACATCCGGGCGAGCGCGGGGTTGACCCAGACGAAGCGCATGTCGGTGCCGAGGAAGGCGATGCCGGCGGGCGCGCCGCGCAGCACGGCATCCGGGAGCCAGGACTCGAACTCGTCCAACCCGGCCTCCCGCTGCTTTGGCACGGAGGTGTCAGCGCTCACCTGAGCTCCTCACCTTCCGTGCAGGCGCCTGCCACTGGCGGCTCCTTCCAGCCTCCACCTGCCAGCACGCGCGCCGCCTCGCCCGGCGCCCGGCGGCGGTCCGCCGGCAGCGCGGTTCGCCACCGCCCGCACAGCGACCGTTCAGAACAAGCGTGCCACAATCCGGGTACCGATGCTGCCAGCTAGTCGCAGGTAAGACCGGTCATTTGAGGCCGGCCGCGATCCGGCAGGCACCGGCAGCGCGACACGGCCGGGATCACCGCCATCTCCGGACACACGGATGGCGGCATAGGTAAATTCTCTGCAAGGGGAGGAAATGCTTCCCCCGCCGGCCCCGCCACGACGGGCAGCGGGGCGTAGCGTAGCGCCCGCGTGTCCAGATCTGAGAGGCTATCAGGGTGAGCCCGCCGAGCCGACGTCGCAGCCACGCGCGCAGCGTCCAGCCACCGAACGCGCTGTTCCGCGAGATCCTGCACGCGGCGCGAGAGCTGCTGGCGGTGCGCAGCCCGCTGGACGCGGAGCTCATGGTCAGCGAACTGCTCGGCACCTGGTGGGCGCAGCGGCACCGCAGCGCGGGCGGGGCCGGCGTGGAGCAAGTGGTCGGCGAGGGACTGGTCGAGTACGCCGCCGGGCAGCCCTCCCCCGCGGCCCTCGCGCTGCTTTCCGGGATAGCCTGCCTCGGCACGCCGCGACAGGCCGTCGCGGCCGAGCAGGCCGCGATCGCGATGATGGACAGCGGGGTCAAGGCGCCCGGCTGGGCGGACCACCTGGGCGCGGTGGCGCCCGCCGAATGCTACGTGAACCACGACGAGTGGGGCGACCAGGACGAGATCGTCTGCGTCTTCAGCTACGCGGGGGAGGAATCCCACGCGCTCGTGTGCATGGTGGACTACAACGCCGGCGGCATGATGCGGGACGGCTGGGTCACCTCCCGCGTGGACAAGCTGCTCGAGCACTGCAGGCAGGCGTCCGCCGCGAGGACGGACGCAAGGACGGAAGCCGGGACCGACGCAAGGACGGACGCCGGGTCGGACGCCAAGCCGGAGGCCGCGGCGCACATCGGCGCGCACGCCAGGAGGGAGGACGGCTTCAGGCAGCTCGAACCGCAGCAGGCCAGGAAGGTGCTGCAGGCCGCGCTCGACGCCACCGACGCCGCCGAGGACCCGCCGGTGAGCGATTCCTTCGCCTCCTACCACGCGTTCATCCGTGCGCGCATCCGCGCGCTGCCGCCGGCCGCGGGCCGGGCGCTGCTCGCCAGGCGCGCCTGGTCGCGAGAGCGCCGGGCGCTGCTTGCCGCCGAATTCCTCGCCTCCGACGAGGCCGAAGACCTGTCGGACAGGCAGGCGGCCAGCCGCTGCGTCGACCGCATCATCGACTTCGGGTGCGACCAGGACAGCGGCCGGCCGCTGCGGATGAGCCCGGTCAAGGTGCAGAACTTCCTGCTCAGCTGGCTGCCGCGCAAGGTCATGCTGTCCTCGGCCGACCAGGACGCGATGCCGCACGCGCTGGCGTCCTGGGTCCGCTGGGCGGGCCGCCAGTGCGGCCAGTCCAGCGGCGCCATCGGCCAGACCCTGGAGACCGTCTTCGACTCGATGAGCACGTTCTCGCGGATCTACCGGGATCCCGCGGAGTTCGGCCTTGACGAGAAGCTGGTGGCCAGGCTGCTGCCCGACTCCGACCTCGAGGCGCTGCCGCGGCGCGCGTTCGCGTTCCCTGTGCTCGAGGGCAAGTACGGGGGCGTCGACCTGTCCAGGCTGGACCCGGCCAACCCCGCCGACCGGCGGCTGCTGCTCGCCGCCGACCACGACACGAAGACCGGCAGCCCGAGCGCGGCGGGCGTCGGCCGCCACATCGACAGCCACCTGGCGATAGCCGACCGGCTGTGGCGCGGCTCGCCGCCGGCGCTCTGGGATGCCGCGCAGCGGCTGCTCGACGCGGGCGAGGACCGGCATCTGGTGCTGCACGCGCTCATGGAGGTGCTCGAGGCAGCCGACGGCGACGAGGCCGCGTTCGAGGCCGCGCTGCACGAGCTCGCGACGGGCCTGAGCGGCGAAGACACGGGCGGCGAGGACTTGCGACCCTAGGGAGCGGCGGAGGCTGGGGAGGCGGCCGGGATCGTTCGGTATCTCCTAATGCGGCCCCCCGCCTGGCTTGAATCCCCCGCCCCCGGGGGTCTCGATCACGAACACATCACCAGCCTCAAGCCGCACCGAGTCGCAGCCGGCCATCGGCGTCACCGAGCCGTCCGCGCGCTCCACCCAGTGGCGGCCGAGCGCGCCCGGGCCGCCCCCGGCCATGCCGAACGCGGGCACCCGCCGGTGCCCGGCCAGCGTCGTCACCGTCATCGGCTCGAGGAACCGCAGCCGCCTGACCCCGCCGTCGCCGCCGCGCCACCGGCCGGCGCCGCCGCTCCCCCGGCGGATCGCGTACGACTCCAGGCGGACCGGGTAGCGCCACTCAAGCACCTCGGGGTCGGTCAGCCGCGAGTTGGTCATCTTCGTCTGCACCACGTCGGTGCCATCGAACCCCTCGCCCGCCCCGGAGCCGCTCGCCACAGTCTCGTAATACTGGTACCGCTCGTTGCCGAACGTCACGTTGTTCATCGTCCCTGACCCCTCCGCGAGCACGCCGAGCGCGCCGTACAGCGCGCCGGTGACCGCCTGGCTTGTCTCGACGTTGCCCGCGGCGACCGCGGCCGGGTACCGCGGCGACAGCATCGTGCCCGGGGGGATCAGCACGGTGAGCGGCTGCAGGCAGCCGGCGTTAAGCGGGATGTCCTTGCCGACCAGGGTGCGGAACACGTAAAGCACCGCCGCCATCGCCACGCTGGACGGTGCGTTGAAGTTGCCCGCCAGCTGGGCGGACGTGCCGGTGAAGTCGATCGTCGCGGTCCTGTCGGCGTGGTCGACGGCGATCCTTACCCGGATCGTCGCGCCGTTGTCGAGCTCGTAGCTGAACTCCCCGTCGCTGAGCGTGCTGATCGCCGTGCGGACCGCCTCGGCGGCGTTGTCCTGGACGTGGCCCATGTATGCGGTCACCACGTCCAGGCCGTAGTAGCCGGCCATCTTGTGCAGCTCCGCGCTGCCCTTCTCGTTGGCCGCGACCTGCGCCCGCAGGTCCGCGAGGTTGGTCCGGGGGTCGCGGGACGGGTATTCGGCGCCGGCCAGCAGGTCGATGGTCGCCGCTTCGCGCAGCCGGCCGTGCTCGACGAGGAGCCAGTTGTCGATCAGCACGCCTTCTTCCGCCACGCGCGTGCTGGTCGCGGGCATGGACCCAGGGGAAATCCCGCCGATCTCGGCGTGGTGGCCGCGGGAGGCGACGTAGAACGTGGGCGTCCGGGGTGCGGCTTCGGCCGCGTCGGCCGCTGTGGCGGGCGCCGGGTCGGCCGCCGGGTCGGCCGCCGCTTCGGGCACGAAGACGGGAGTGACCACCGTGACGTCGGGGAGGTGGGTGCCGCCGTGGTACGGGTCGTTCAGCACGTAGACATCACCCGGCTTCATGCGGCCCCTGTTGCGGCTGATCACCATCTTGATGGATTCGCCCATCGAGCCGAGGTGCACCGGGATGTGCGGCGCGTTCGCGATCAGGCCGCCGTCGGCGTCGAAGATCGCGCAGGAGAAGTCCAGCCGCTCCTTGATGTTCACCGAGTGCGCGGTGGACTGCAGCCGCACGCCCATCTGCTCGGCGACCGACATGAACAGGTTGCTGAAGATCTCGAGCAGCACCGGGTCCGCCCGCGTGCTCACCGCCGGGTTGGCCGCGCCGGGCCGCGGCGCCGTCCGGGTGAGGAGCAGGTCGCGCGCGCCGGTCACCGACGCCCGCCAGCCGGGCTCGACCACGGTCGTCGCCAGGTCCTCGGCGAGGATCGCCGGGCCGTCCACGGCCTGGCCCGGCGCGAGCTGGTGCCGCTGGAACAGCGGGACCCGCGCCCACTGCCCGGCCGTGAACAGGCGCACGTATTCGGCGGGCCGGGGCTCTCCTGTCTCGTCCGAACGGGCCGGGGTGACCGGGGAGGCGTCCGGTGACTGAGCGGCGTGCGCGGCGCCGGTGGTGGCTGCCCCGGTGGCCGCGTCAGGGACGTCGGTGGGGTCCGCGCGGTCCGCGGCGCTGGCTACCTCGACGGAGACCGCCTCGACCACGATCGGCCTGTCCGGCATGAGGAAGGAGAACCGGCGGCGGTAGGCGGCCTCGAACGCCCGCGTCATCTCGGCGGCGTCGCCGAACGCGACGGGGATCGGCGTATCGGTGCCGTCGTAGCGCAGGTGGGCGCGGCGCACCACGCGGACCGCGTCCTGCGGCACGCCCTGGGCGGCCAGCTCCGCGCGTGCGGCCTCCTCCAGCGGGCGCAGCACCGTGTCCGGCAGGCGGGCCGCCAGGCCGGCATCCAGCGGCGCCTCGACGGCGGTCTCCCGCATCGCGAGCACGTCGGCGAGGCCGAGGCCGTACGCGGCGAGCACGCCGGCCAGCGGGTGGATGAGGACGCTGGTCATGCCGAGCGCGTCGGCCACCGCGCAGGCGTGCTGGCCGCCCGCGCCGCCGAAGGTGGACAGCACGTACCTGGTGATGTCGTAACCGCGCTGCACGGAGATCTTCTTGATCGCGTTCGCCATGTTCTGCACGGCGATCTGCAGAAAGCCGGCGGCGACCTGCTCCGGTGCGCGCCGGTCGCCCGTCCGTCGCGTGATCGTCGCGGCCAGCTCGCCGAACAGCCGCCTGGTGGCGCCCGCGTCGAGCGGCCTGTCGCCGCGGTCGCCGAAGACCCGGGGGAAGTAGCCCGGCTGGATCCGGCCGAGCAGCACGTTCGCGTCGGTCACGGTCAGCGGCCCGCCGTGTCCGTAGCAGGCCGGTCCCGGGTAGGCGCCCGCCGAGTCCGGCCCGACCCGGTACCGGCCGCCCTCGACGTGCAGGATCGACCCGCCGCCGGCCGCGACCGTGTGGATGGACAGCATGGGCGCGCGCATCCGGACCCCGGCGACTTCGGTCTCGTACTGCCGCTCGAACTCGCCCGCGTAGTGCGAGACGTCCGTGGACGTGCCGCCCATGTCGAAGCCGATCACCCGGCCGAAGCCGGCCGCCGCGGCGGTGCGCGCCATCCCCACGATCCCGCCGGCCGGCCCGGACAGGATCGAGTCCTTGCCCCGGAAGCTCGCCGCGCTTGTCAGGCCGCCGTTGGACTGCATGAACAGCACGCGCACCCCGGACAGCTGCGCGGCCACCTCCTCGACGTACCGGCGCAGCACGGGGGACAGGTAGGCGTCGGCCACCGTGGTGTCGCCGCGGGAGACGAGCCGCATCAGCGGGCTGGCCTGGTGCGACTCGCTGACCTGGGTGAACCCGATCTTCCTGGCGATCGCGCCGATCCGCGCCTCGTGTGCCGGGTAGCGGTAGCCGTGCATGCACAGCACGGCGGCGGCGCGGAAGCCGTCGTCGTAGGCCCTGGCCAGCTCGCGTTCGGCGTGCGCCTCGTCCAGCGGGCGGACCAGCTCGCCGCGGGCGCCGACCCGCTCAGGGATCTCGATCACCCGCTCGTACAGCTGCCCGGGCAGCACGATGTGCCTGTCGAAGATGCGCGGCCTGTTCTGGTAGGCGATCCGCAGCGCGTCACCGAACCCTTCGGTGACGACGAGCACGCACCGCTCGCCCGTGCGCTCGAGCAGCGCGTTGGTGGCCACCGTGGTGCCGAGCCGGACCGTGCCGATGCGGTCCGCAGGGACCGGCTCGCCGGGCGGCACGCGCAGGAGTTCGCGGATCCCCGCCACGGCGGCGTCGCCGTAGGCGGGGCTGACCGACAGCAGCTTGTGCGCCACCAGCGACCCGTCGGGGCGCCGGGCGACCACATCGGTGAACGTGCCGCCCCGGTCGATCCAGAAGTCCCAACGGCCGCTCACCGGGTAAGCCTAACCCGGCCAGGCCGGGCAGGCGGACTGGCGGTGGGGCCCGCCGCGCCAATAGGTTCGTTGTTGTGGGCCCCAGCGCCAGGCGCGGGTCAGGCGGAGCCCTGGCCCGCCAGCTCCGCGTAGGCGGCCCGCACGTCGTCCTCGGTCAGCGTGGTGAGGTCCGCGGCGGTCGCCGCCTCGCCGAGCCGGACGACCCGCACGTCACGGAAGGCGCACGCCCGCTCGAACAGCGACCGGGCGAACCGGCCGTTGCCGAGCTCGTCGATGCGGCCGGCCTGGGCCGCCCGGGCGAAGATCTCGTCGAGCACGCGCAGCGCGGGCGGCTCGAAGGCATCGCCGGCCTGTTCGGCGAGCAGGATGGCGATCTGCGACAGGTCGTGGGCGGAGTAGCTGGGGAAGGCCACCCGCATGCTGAACCGCGACGCCAGCCCCGGGTTGCTGTGCAGGAACCTGTCCATGTCGCCGGGGTACCCGGCGAGCACGATCACCAGCCGGTCCCGGTCGTCCTCGGCCCGCTTGAGCAGGGTCTGCACCGCCTCGGAGCCGAACGCGTCGCCGCCGTCGTAGCCGTCGTTGTGCAGCGAGTACGCCTCGTCGATGAACAAGATGCCGCCCATCGCCGAGTCGACGAGCTTGTTGGTCTTGATCGCGGTCGAGCCCAGGTGCTCGCCGACCAGGTCCGCGCGGTGCGCCTCCATCACCTCGGGCCTGATCAGCAGGCCCTGCGCGGCGAAGATCCGGCCGAGGATGCGGGCGACCGTGGTCTTGCCGGTGCCCGGCGGGCCGGTGAACACGAAGTGCCTGGCGGGCGGCTGGCTTGTCAGCCCGTGGGTGTTGCGCAGCTTGGCCGCGCGCAGCTGCGCGGCGATCGCGCGGACCTGCTGCTTGACCGGTTCCAGGCCGACCAGCTCGTTGAGCTCGGCGATCGCGCCCTCGACGGTCGGGGTGTCCTCGTAGCCTCTCAGCCGTGACGTGAGCTCGGCGAAGGCCTGCTCGAGGTCGGCGGCGTGGATCGTCACCAGGTCCTCGCGGGAAGGCTCCGCGGTGCGCGCCATCACCCGCACGTCCCTGGCCTGGCCCGCCTTCTCCAGCAGGCTGCGGACGAACCGGCCGTTGCCGAGATCGTCGGTGATCCGGCGGCGGCCCACCTCTTCGAGGATGCGCCACAGCGCCGGGCTGGCGTCCGGGTCGAGTTCCTCGCCGCGGTGCTTGAGCGCGGCCTGCGCGAGGCTCTGCATCTCGGCCGGCGTGTAGCTGGGGAACTTCAGCCGGGTCGCGAACCTGGAGGCAAGGCCGGGGTTGGAGGCGAGGAACGCCTCCATCTGCTTCTCGTAGCCCGCGAGGATGATGATGAGGTTCTCGCGGTCGTCCTCGGCCCGCTTCAGCAGCGTCTGGACCGCCTCCACGCCGAACCTGTCGGTCTGCCCGTCGCCCTCGTTGACCAGGCTGTAGGCCTCGTCGATGAACAGCACCCCGCCGAGCGCGGAATCGACGAGCTCGTTGGTCTTGATCGCGGTCGCGCCGAGGTACTCCCCGACCAGGTCGGCCCGGTGCGCCTCGCGGACCTCGGGCATCTCAAGCAGGCCGAACGCGTAGAAGATCTTGGCGAGCACCCGGGCAACCGTGGTCTTGCCCGTGCCCGGCGGGCCGAGGAACACGAAGTGCCGCATCGGGCGCTCGGTGGTGATGCCGGCCACCGTGCGCTGCCGTGCCGCCTCGATCGACGCGGCGATCGAGCGCACCTGCTCCTTGATCGGTGCCAGGCCGATCATCGCGTCGAGTTCGGCCATGGCGTCTTCGACCGAGATCTGCGGCCGGGGCCGGGGCGGGCCCGGCTGGTCGCGGACGGCGTGGTCGGCGTAGGGCAGCGCGGCGGCCTGCGCGCGGACGCCGGGGGCGGGGTGACCCGGGTAGCGCGGCTGACCCTGGTTTGGCTTGTTCTGGCCGGGACCCTGGCCTGGGCGCTGGCCTGGGCGCTGGCCTGGGCGCTGGCCTTGGCCTGGGCGTTGG
>JASHPP010000484.1 GCA_030038035.1 Trebonia sp. | reverse complement strand
GGGTTGAGCGCGACCGCGTCGAGCGCGGCCTCGAGCTTGTCGTCCCAGTCCTTGTCCGGGGTGTGCCTGAAGTACACGTCCCGCACCAGCTGGAACACCCGGTCCGCGCGGTAGATCGGGTTGTAGGAGCTGAACGGGTCCTGGAAGACGCCTTGCACCTGCCGGTAATACTCACGCAGCCCGCGCTGGGAATAGGTGCTGATGTCCTTCCCGTCGTAGATCACCGTGCCGCTGGTGGGCGCCACAAGCCGCAGGATGATCCTGCCGAGCGTCGTCTTGCCGCTGCCGCTCTCGCCGATCAGGGAGATGACCTGGCCCTGATTCAGCTCGAAGCTGACCTTGCGCAGCGCCGGGGTGAACCCGCCGCCCCTGGCCGTGGACCGGAAGAGCTTGGAGACCTTGTCGACCTTCAGCGTGCTCATTTGGCCTGCACCTCACCGCTCACCTTCCAGCACGCCACGCGGTGCCCCGGCTTGACCTCTTCGAACGGAGGGGTATCCGTGCACTTGTCGAAGGCGAACGGGCACCGGTCACGGAAGCGGCACCCGGCGGGGGGGTTGGCCAGCGACGGAGGCCGGCCAGGTATGCCGGTCAGCGTCGTCTGGTCGTGCCGCACGCCGACCTCGGGCAGCGAAGCGATCAGCGCCTGGGTGTAGGGGTGCAGCGGCTCGTTCACGATCGTGTCCGTGCTGGCCTTTTCCGCGAGCCGCCCCGCGTACATGACCGCGATGCTGTCGGCGATCTGCGCCAGGATCGACAGGTCGTGGGTGATCGCGATGACGCTCTTGACGAACCCGCGGTCACGGAACTCAAGCAGCATCTCACCGACCGCGCGCTGCGTGGAGACATCGAGCGCGGAGGTGACCTCGTCGGCGATCAGCAGCGACGGGTTCAGCAGCGTGGACAGCAGGATCGTTACCCGCTGCCGCATGCCGCCGGACAGCTCGAAGGAGTACTTGCTGAGCACGTCCTCCTTCAGGCCGATGAGCGCTATCCGACGGTTCATCTCGGTCAGCACTTCGTGACGGTCGCGCACCTTGTGCGACTTGAGCAGGTCGGTCGTGAGCCTGCTGATCTTCCTGGTCGGCGTCAGGGCGCTCATCGCGTACTGCGGCACGAGCGAGACCTCGGTCATCCGCCGCGGCCGCATGGCCTTGGTGTCCGAGATCGGCAGCTCCTTACCGTCGACCATGACCTTGCCGCCGGTCTGCTTCATCCTGGGGTCCAGGTAGATGAGGGCGTTGCCGAGCGTCGACTTGCCACACCCCGACTCCCCCGCCAGGCCCATGATCTCGCCGTCGGCGAGCGTGAAGCTGACGTTCTCGACGGCTGTCACGTCGCCGCGGCGGCTCCGGTAGGCCACCGAGAGGTTGTCTACGCTGACGCTCACTGTTGCCTCAGCTTCGGGTTGAAGACCTCGTCGAGACCGACGTTTGCGATAAGCAACGCCCAGACCATCGCGGTCAGCACCGCGCCTGGCGGGATGAACCACCACCAGTCGTGGTAGAGCAGGGCAGCGTCATTCTGCGCCTGGTTCATCATCGAGCCGAGCGAGACGACGTCGGTCGGCCCGAGCCCGAGGAAGTCGTAGCTCGCCGCCAGCAGCATTGAGCTGCCGAACAGCAAGATGACGACAAGGAACAGATACGAGGCCATGTTCGGCGCGATGTCCCTGACGATGATTTCCAGCGGGCGCTTGCCTGACAGCTTGGCCAACTCGACGAACTCGCGCGACCGCAGCGTGAACGTCTGCGCCCGGACTGCCCGCGCCACCCACGGCCACGTGGTCAGCCCGATGAACACACCCTCGAACAGCACGCTGCGCGAGTTGAGGTAGGAGCCGATCACGACAAGCAACACCAGCGCCGGGATCATCACGATGATGTTCGTGATCATTTGCAGAACCTCGTCGAGGATGCCGCCGCGCCAGCCCGCGGTGAACCCGAGCGCCATGCCGACGACCGACGCGGACACCGCGCCGAGCGCGCCCACCAGGTAGCTTTCCCGCAGACCGTTGGTGAGTTCGGAGAAGATGTCGTGACCGAGATAATCCGTGCCGAGCCAGTACGTTCCGTCCGGGTGCTGAAGCTGCGCGCCGGTGAAGTCCTGGGGCGAGAACTTCGCGATCATCGGCCCGATGATCGCGAACAGCACGAGCAGCAGCTCAAGGCTAAGGCCGAAGACCAGTTTCTTGTTCCGCAGCCCGTAGTAGAGGAAGTCGCCGCCCCCGCGACCGCCTGTGGCGCCGCCGGCGGCGAGGCCGACGGGGGCGCCCGCGACCGGGGCGATGGGACCAGGGGATTGCAGTAGGTGCGGGACCCTCGCCTCCGGGGCTTCGCTGACCGACTCGCTCATGCCGCCGCTCCCTGCATGCTCAGCCGGGTCCGCGGATCGACGCTGATGTATACGAGGTCGATGACGAAGTTCGCGATCAGGACGCCGAGCACGATGAAGATGAAGATGCCCTGCAGGAGGAAGTAGTCCTGGCTCGTGATCGCGGTGAAGATCAGGTGCCCGAGGCCGGGGTAGTCGAACGCGATCTCGGTCACGATGTTGCCGCCGATGACCACGCCAAGCTGCAGCGCCAGGCCGGAGAGCTGAGGCAGCGACGCGTTCCTGTAGGCGTACCTGCGGACCACGCGCTCGCTGGCGCCGAGCGCGCGCAGGTACCGCGAGCTGTCGTTCTCGAGCTCGTAGATGACCAGGTTGCGCATGCCGATGGCCCAGCCGCCCAGGCTCACGATGAACACGGTGAGGAACGGCAGGAACCAGTGGTCGAGCAGGCTCGCGATGAACGTCCAGGACCACGCGGGCAGCAGCGTCTCTGAGTAGGCGCCGGAGGTCGGGAACACGTGCCAGACCACGCCGAGCAGGTACGGCACCACCAGCGCCAGCCACGGGTACGGGATGGCCTGGAACCCGTAGCCGACCGGGAGCACCGTGTTGTCGAGAGCCCTGCGCCGCGCGGCCGCCGCGCCAAGCCGGTTCCCGACGATGTAGGAGAGCACGATCGCGGGGACGAGCAGCGCCAGCGTGTACGGCAGCGCCGCGAAGACGAGCGACGAGACCGAGGCCGGGGCGTCTGAGATGCTGATCCCCATGTTCCCGGTCAGCACGCCCCGCCAGAAGTCCAGGTACTGCTCCCACAGCGGCACGTTGAGGCCGAATGACTGCGCGAACGTCTTGTAGAGCGCCGCGTACGACGCGGAATCCAGGTCAAACCTCGACAGCAGGCCCTGGATGGGATCTCCCGGCATCAGGTGCGGGATGCCCCAGTCGATCGTCACGCCGACGAAGAACGCCAGCACGTAGGTGATCAGTTTCCTGGTGAGATAGCGCCGCACGGGCAGTCTCCCGAAGTGAAGCACGGACCCGCGACCCGCCTTCCGGCCCGTCGAGGCGGGCCGGAAGGCGGGTCGCAAGAGGGACCCGTGCTAGTGACTAATCGGACCGGGATGCGTCGCGGACATCAGGAGGATGTCTGCGGCGTCGGCCTGAGGTCGGCTAGCGCGTAGACCGTGGTCATCGCTCCGAGGTAGCCGTCCCACATGACCGGCATGTTCTGGTCGGAGCCGGTGCTTGACGGGTAGTCCTCCCAGTACTGGGTGTTGCCCTGGAACCAGGCGCCGTTGTACCAGAGCGGGATCACCGGCTCCTGAGCGAAGAAGTCGGTCTCCAGCTGAGTGTAGATGGAGTCCAGCTTCGTCGTGTCGGTAAGCGGAACCGTGGCGGCCTCCTGTACCAGCGCCCAGTCCGCCGGCGAGCTGAACCGCTCCCAGTTCAGCTCCGAGGTCTGCTGCTTCTCGATCGGCAGCTGGTACACGCGCTGGAAGTAGCTCCACGGCGTGGAGTCCAGGCCGGCGTTGTTGTCCAGCTGCAGGTCGAAGTTGCCGTCGGTCACGTTCGCGGTGCGCGCGTTGGCCTGCGGGTAGATGAGCTGGAGGTTGATGCCGATCGCGTCGAGTTCGGACTTGATCACCGTGGTGGCGTCCATCCAGTCCGACCAGCCGTCGGGCACCTGCAGGGTGATGGCCTGGCCGTTGTAGCCGGATTTCGCCAGGTACTGCTTGGCGAGGGTCGGGTTGTAGGTTGGCGCGTCCGCGCTGACCACGCTCGTGTTGACGTAGCTGCTCAGGTTGGGCAGCAGGCCGGTCGGGTTGGCCGCCTTGGTTATGCCGCCGTACACGGTCTGCGCGATCACCGCCGGGTCGAGCGCGTAGGCCAGCGCCTTGCGGAAGTTGACGTTGCTCATCGGCGCGACGGAGTCGTTTGGCTCAAGCCACACCGTGTTTGCCGACAGCATGTACGGCGTCGCCGGGTAGTAGGTCTTGAGCGTGTAGCCGGAGTTGCCGCCCACGGCCTGCATCAGCTGGTTGATGCCGGGCAGGAAGTTGTTGCTCCAGTCGATGTTGCCGGCGGTCAGCTGGCCGAGCTCCTGGTCGTTGGAGCCGTTCACCACGTCGATCAGGTACTTGAACTTGAAGCTCAGGCCGAGCGCGCTCGTCGCCCACCAGCTCGGCTTGGTCTGATACACGACTTCCTGGGTGTTGTAGGTGTCCAGGGTCATGGGGCCGGTGCCGACCGGGTTCAGGTTCGCGTCGGTCGCGATCTGGCTCGCGGGGAACTTGGACCAGATGTGCTCAGGCAGGACCGGGGCCTTCCACAGGTAGTCCGTGAATTCGGTGTAACCCGGCGTGCCCTTGAACGTGACCGTGACCGTGTTGCCGTTCGCGGTGGCATCCGCGACCGTCGACACGTTGGCCGAGTACGGGTCGGTCGCGTTCGTGCGCGCCAAGTTGATGGAGTAGGCCACGTCCGCGCCGGTGAGCGGCGTTCCGTCGCTCCACGTCACGCCCGAGCGGACGTTGATGACGTAGGTGCTGCCCTTCCAGCCGGCGTTGAGGTTGCCCGTCGCCAGCCAGGGGTCGTACGTGCCCGTCTGCGGGTTGTACAGGAACAACGGCTCGTAGATGAGCCCCTGCGTGCCCGTCGCGTAGTTACCCGTGTCGAGCGGGTTCCAGTTGCTTGGCGGCGAGTACGCGGTGCCGCTGGTGTAGAGCGTCTCGGTCCGCGGGAAGCTGGTAACCGAACTGGATGCCGACGATGACGGCGAAGCCGACGGCGACGTGGTGCTCGTGCTGCTCGTGCTGCTGCTCGACGACGAACTGCTGCTGCAGGCGCTGGCCGTGGCCAGTGCCAGCACGGCGACGGCGGCGGTACCGTACCTGGCCGCCCGCCATCGCCGGCTCGTCGCGCTCTTTGTAGGTCTCACCTGCTCCTACCTCCTCACTAGCAAGTCCTCTGGTAACCCAGGGGTGGGTGGCCGCCGGGTCGCGGAAGAATGCCGGGCGCCGGGGACGGCGCAGGCCAACCGCTTCGGCAACGACCCATCTCGGGGCTTTTGTCCGTTCTAGGCTCGGCGTCGCCGTGACGGTTCAAGGAGCATCCCGCCCCGGTGTCGCCGTTGAACAGGTGGGCTATACCGGTTAAGTGTTAACCCAAAGCAGCGTCCAAGTAAAGTGCCGTCTCCGTATTCGCCGGTATCGCTCATATCGCGATCAGGTATCAGGCCTGTTAACGGGCTGCCAGTCTAAGCGTCACAAGTGAAACATATACCGGTTTCGCCTGAAATGTCCGGCGTATCCTGGTCAGGCGGAAAGCCGCGAGCGGCGGGAGCCGGCGATCTGCGGGACGCCTGCCGGGCCGCAGCTCTCGCGGACCTGCAGGACGGGCGGCGCCTCTTGGAAGTTCGCCGGCTGGCCGCCGGCCGCCATCTCCCGCAGCATCCGGGCGCCCTGGCTGCCCGCGGCGGCGATGTCCCGGCGCAGCGCGGTGAGCGCGGGGTGAATGAGCTCGCAGAGCGCGGAGTCATCCCAGGAGACGATCGACACCCCCGACGGCACGCCGATCCCCATCCGCTGCGCCACGCCCAGCCCCGCGGCCGCCATCACGTCGTTGTCGTACAGGATGGCGGTGGGCGGCTCCGCGGACCCGAGCAGGCCGCGCGTCGCCTGCGCGCCGTGCTCTGCCGTGTAGTCGGCCTCCACAGACACCGCCTCAACCCTGGCCTCGGCCGCGACCTGCGCGAAGGCCTCCGATCGCAGGGTGGAGTGCCAGTACCGCGCGAACCCGCCGACGCGCGCGATCCGCTGGTGGCCGAGGCTAGCCAGGTAGCCGACCACCGTCTCGACGGCGGCGCGGTCGTCCTGCCACACCGCGGGCAGCGACCCGGAGCCGAGCGGCGTGCCGATCACGACCGCCGGCATGTGGAGTTGCTCGAGCACCGCGATCCGGCGGTCGTTCAC
>JASHPP010000483.1 GCA_030038035.1 Trebonia sp. | reverse complement strand
CTCGACCCGGACGTCGGCGATCAGCAGCACGTGCCTGCCGACGGCTATCGTGCGCAGCACCTGGTGCTCGAGCAGCGCCGCCGCGAAAGCCGGCGCCGCCATGTACGAGACACTGCGCGAGACCACGTTGCCGACGGTCTTCTGCACCCGCTGGGCGAGGTCGTCATCGAACAGGCGCAGCACGATGCGCAGGTCCTCGCGCATCGCCCGCGCCTGCAGCGCGGTCTCGAGGTTCACGATGTCGCTGCTGGTCACCGAGACAAGCGCGATGGCATTGTCCAGCCCCGCCGCGTGCAGCGTCTCCTCCAGGTAAGCCTCGCCGATCACGAGGGGCAGGCCGAGACGGCGCGCGAGCGGGGCGCCGAGGGCTTCGGGATCCCGGTCGACGCAGGCGACGTCGAAGCCAAGGTCATGCAGCTCGCCGACCACCCGCGTGCCAACATTGCCCAGCCCGACGACGATGACGTGGCCGCCGCGCGGCCGCGGTTCGCCGCGGATCGACCCGGTCAGCCGGGCGCCGACGATGATGGCGGTCACGAGCGGGATCAGCGCCATGCCGTCAAGGGTGAGCACCACCTGCGAGACCTTCTCCGCCCCGCTGTCTGAGGCCATCGTGAGCGCCGATCCGGTGATGTCCATGACCGCCAGGTAGAGCGCGTCGGCGGACGAATAAGCGGGAACCTGCAACAGCAGGAAGTACCCGGCCACCACGGCCGCGACCAGGATCGCGAAAACCAGGCCGAACTTGTTCCAGGCCAGCCGCTGCGCCACGCCGAGCGCGGCGCGCACCGGGTGCCGCCTGCTGGCGAGCGGATCGCGCGGCGTGCCGTCCGCCACCGCAAGCACAAGGCCGTCGGCGGTGTCCCGCAGCGCTTCTGGCGCGATCAGCTGGGTCGTGCCCGCCGGATCGTCGGGCACCTGAAGACCGCAGACCGTATGCCCGGCGGGCACGTCAGCCCGCCTGGCGACGTACAGCGTGCGCCCGGATACCCGGACGTGGCTGGGGGCCGGTTCGCCGAGCGCGGCGGCAACGAACGACGGCGCGGCCATCTGGCTGCTTGACAGCACCGTGCAATCGGGGAAGAAGCCGCGGAAATGCTCACCGAGCCTGCGGTTGAAGGCGGCCATGACCAGGCGCAAGTCCGGGTTGAGCTCCTGGGCGCGCAGGCCGGCGTGGAAATTGCCGATGTCGTCGGGTCCGACGAGGCCGAGGGCGCGCGCCGACGCCACCCCGGCGCTGGCGAACGCCTCAGTCGTCAGCTCGTCGTGTTCCAGCACGGTGACCCGCGGGAGCGCGGCGATCCGCGGACCGTGGTTGCGCAGCAGGGACGGGAGCACCACGATGACTTCCTCGCCGTAGCGTGTGGTCAGTTCACGGGTGATGCGGTAGGCAAGCGGGCTGTCCCCGCAGACGATGAAGTGGTTCCCCGTCGGGGGGAGCGCGGGCATGGGCAGATCATAATGAAACCGGACCGGTAATATTAAGAAGGCCTGCTCGAAGCCGTAGGAAGGTCTGCCGATGGCTAGCGATCACATGATCCGCGCGTCAGACCAGGACCGCGAAGTCGTGGTAACCACGCTCAGGGACGCCTATACGGCGGGCAGGCTGACCATGGAGGAGTTCGACGAGCGGATGACCGCCGCCTACGCGAGCAAGACGTGGGGCGACTTGCGCAAGCTTACCGACGACCTTCCCGTGCAGCCCGTTCTCGGCTCCGACGTCCCCGGTCGGCCGCTGCCCCCGCCGACCCTTCCGGCGCATCCGCCGCGCGCCAACGGCGTCCTGCCGCCGTCGTCGCGGCGCAGGCGCCGGCCGGTGGCCTTCTTCCCGCTGGTGGCCCTGTGGATCGTGCTCGCGCTGGCGAGCCAGTCTGCGCACGCGATCATCGCCCCGACCGTGGCGGTGATCGTGGCGCTCGTGTTCATTTCGCTCGCCAGGCGGCGTTAAACCGCGCCGGGACAGCGAACCGCGGCCACCGCAGGCCCCCAGTTCTTGTAAAGTCTGGTGCGATGCCCGTAAACGACCGCGTCGCCGATCCGGTGACCGATGACAGCGATGCCTCGAGCCCGGCTGCCTCGGCCGCCGCCCGGCTGCGCCGGCTGATCGGATCGCACCGCCCGTTCGTGGCCGTGCTGGCCGTCGCGACCGCCCTGCGCGTGGTCGTCATGCTCGGCTACCCGCCGGCCATGTTCTTCAACGACTCGTACAACTACATGACCGACGCGGTCACCAGGTCGCCGGACGTCGTCCGCTCAAGCGGGTACCCGCTGTTCCTGTACCTGTTGCTGCCCTTCCACAACCTCAACGTGGTCACCGGGCTGCAAGCGCTCATGGGACTGGCGATCGGCGCGGGCATCTACGCCGTGCTGCGGCACCGCGGGCTGCCGTGGTGGGGCGCGACGATCCCCGCGCTGCCCGTGCTCTTCGACGTGTTCGAGCTGCAGGTCGAGCACATGGTCGCCTCGGACACGCTGTTCTGCGCGCTCGTCACCGGGGTGCTGATCCTGCTGTGCTGGTGGGACAGGCCGCCGCTGCTCGCCGCGATGGTCGCTGGCGTGGCGATCGGTTACGCGGCCACCGTGCGGGACGTCGGGGAGATACTGCTGGTCGTCGTGGTCATCGGCGTGCTGTTGCGGCGCATGGGCTGGCGCCGCATCGTCGCGACCACGGTGGCCGGACTGGTGCCGATCGCCGGCTACATGGTGTGGTTCCATGCCCACTACGGGCAATACGCGCTCAACGAGTCAAGCGGAACGTACCTGTACAGCCGGGTGCAGAGCTTCGCCGAATGCTCGAAGATGAACCCGCCGGCGGACCTGCGGGTGCTGTGTGACAGCGCGCCGCTGTCGGAGCGGCCCAACTCCCAGGAGTACCTGTGGGCGAACTACGACGGGAACGGCCAGCTAACGCCCCTGGCGAAACTGACCGGGACAGACAACTCCTACCGGTTCACCCCGCAGATCGAGTCGCTGACGATGAAGTTCGCCGAGCGCGCGATCCTCGCCCAGCCGCTCGACTACGCCCGGGTGGTGGCCAAGGACACGCTGACCACGTTCGGGTGGACGCGGGAGAACGTGAACAACTCGATCGGCAACGTGACAGGCTCCGGCTCGCTGTTCCGGTTCGAGCCCACGGTCGCGGCAGTGCCCGGCTGGGTGACCGCCGACGCCACTAACAGCAGGGCGGCTAAGGACTACGGCGGCGCGAACTACGGGCGGCCGTCCGTGGTCCAGCCGTGGGCCAGGTTCCTGTGGGCGTACCAGGGCGTCGTCTACCTGCGCGGCCCGTTCCTGTTCCTGTTCGTGCTGGCTGGCGCGGTCGGCGTCGCGCTTGGCGTGCGCCGCAAGACCCGCATACCCGGTACCGGCTGGGGGGGGCTCGCCCTGCTACCCTGGCTGATCGGAGTGGCGCTGATCGTGCTGCCGCCGATGACCGCGGGCTTCAGCTACCGCTACGTCCTGTCCGCGGTGCCCGCAGTATGCCTTGCCGCCGGCCTGGCGTTCGCGGGCCGCGGGAACCTGATCACCTGGCTCCGGGAGCACGGAATGCTCGGGAAGTCCACGCCCAGTTAAGGAGGCAGTGCTGAGCCTGAGCGAACGAGAGCGGCGGATCCTGAGCCGCGTCGCCGACGAACTCCACCGAACCGCGCCGACGCTGGTGTCGCTGCTGTCCATGTTCAACCGGCTGGCCCTGGGCGAGGACATGCCGCGCAGGCGACCGCTGCGGCACCTGCGCAGACAGCTATCCCGGCCCGTGCTCGCGCGGGCTTTCGTGTCCGTATGGACCGCGACGACCTTGGCGATGATCGCGCTCGCCCTGATCCTGAGCCATGTCAGTCACGGGACCAGCGCTTCCGGCGGCTGCGGGCGGTCATGGTCGGCGATCTGCGACGCGCGTGCCGCCGGCCCGCCCGCTCAGTAGTCGCGCGGGTCAGTGGGCTGCGGGCCTGCCGATGTCGGGCGGGAGCTTGCCGGCCGCCGCCTCGTCCACCAGGAACAGCGTCCTGTTGCGCCCCCTGGCGCCGGCGGCGGGAACCTGCACGGGGCCCGCGTCGGACAGCGCGAGCGCGATAGCGCCCGCCTTCTCCGCGCCTGAGGCCAGGATCCAGACCTCGCGGGCGGCCTGGATCGACGGGAACGTCAGCGAGATGCGGATCGGCGGCGGCTTGGGCGAGCCGCGCACCGCCACGACCGGCCGGTTGTCGTAGACGGCGGGCATCTCAGGGAACAGCGAGGCCACGTGCCCCTCCGGGCCGATGCCGAGCATCAGCACGTCGAAGGCAGGGACCGGGCCATGGTCTTCCGGCCGGGTGGCGGCGGCCAGTTCGGCCGCGTAGCGCGCGGCGGCCGCCTCCGGGTCGTCGCCGTCAGGGCCGTCCGGGCCAGGCATCGGGTGCACCCGCGCCGGGTCGGCGTTGATCCCGTCAAGCAGCGCCGACCGCGCCCCGGTCTCGTTCCTGTCCGGGTCCCCCGTGGGGGCGAACCGCTCGTCACCCCACCAGAAGTCGACCCGCTGCCAGTCCACCGCGTCCCTGGCCGGGGCGGCGCCAAGCTCGGCGAGCACTGCGGTGCCGATGCCGCCACCGGTGAGCACGAGGTGCGCGTGCCCCGCGGCGGACACCGCGTCGACCAGCCTGGTGACCAGCCGTGCGGCGACCGCCCTGGCCAGCAGCGGCTCGTCCGCGTGGACCAGGATCTCCGGCGGCGCGCTCACGGGCCGGCCTCCACCAGGTCGGCGCCCGCCGGCTTGAGCCGGGCGAGCGTCTCGGCGTACACGTCGTCGGGGTCGAGCCTGCGCAGCTCCTCGGCGAGCAGTTCGGCGGTCTCCCTGCGATGCAGCGCGACCATCCGGTCCGGCCGCCCGGGCCAGGACAGGGTGGCAGTGCGGCCGTCCGTCCTGCTCACCCGGATGTCGCCGGCGGAGGTCGCGAACGCCACCCCGGTGATGCCCGGGCCGGCCGAGACGGTGCGCCGTACCGGGATCTCCAGCCGCAGGCCCAGCCAGGCGGTGATCAGGTCCGCCGTCGGGTTGTCCTGCTCCGCCTGCACCTCGCCGGTTTCCAGCGTGGGGTGCTCCTGGTCGAGCGTGGCCGCGAGCAGCGACCGCCATGGCGTGGCGCGGGTCCAGCCGAAGTCGGTGTCGCCGGGACGGTAGGCCCTGGCCAGGGCGGCCAGCACCTGTTCCGGATCTTCGGCCGCCGCCGAGTCGGTCACCCGGCGCTGGGCGAGCGCACCGAGCGGATGGGCCGCGGGCACGGCGGGAGCGTTCTCCGGCCACCAGGTGACAACGGGCACGTCAGGGACGAGCAGGGGCGCTACCACCGAGTCCGCGTGCTGCCCGAGCGGGCCGTACATCCGCAGCACGACGGTCTCACCAGGGCTTGACTCGCCGACCCGGATCTCCGCGTCAAGCCGGGAGTCCGCCTTGGGCTTGCGGGTGATCACGGCGAGGACCCGCATCGGGTGTTCCCTGGCGGCCTGGTTGGCCGCGCGGATCGCGTCGTACTGACCCTCCTCGTCGGTCACCAGGATAAGGGTGAGCACCATGCCCACCGTCATGCCGCCGAGCCGGCGGCGCGCCTCGGTCAGGGCGCGGTCGATGGCTTCGGTGGTGGTGTCAGTCAAGTCGATAGTCATGACAAGCGTGCCTCCGGTCTACAGGCGGCGCCAGGCCCGGCCGTCGCGCGCCATCATCGCGTCGGCGGACGCGGGCCCGGCGGAGCCCGCCACGTACTGTTCCGGTTTGGTGTTCTCGGCCCAGAACTGCTCGATGGGGTCGAGGATGCGCCAGGAGAGCTCGACCTCCTCCTGCCGGGGGAACAGCGGCGGGTCGCCGATGAGCACGTCGAGGATCAGCCGCTCATACGCCTCGGGCGAGGACTCGGTGAAGGACTCGCCGTAGGCGAAGTCCATGTTCACGTCCCTTACCTCCATGGCCGAGCCGGGCACCTTGGAGCCGAAGCGCTGGGTGATCCCCTCGTCCGGCTGGACGCGGATGACCATGGCGTTCTTGCCGAGCTCCTTGGTGTCGGTGGCCGCGAACGGCAGGTGCGGCGCGCGCTGGAAGATCAGCGCGATCTCCGTCATCCGGCGGGTCAGCCGCTTGCCAGTGCGCAGGTAGAACGGAACGCCCGCCCACCGCCGAGTGTCCACGGCCAGGCGCACGGCCGCGTAGGTCTCCGTGCGCGAATCCGGCGGGATGCCGTCCTCCTCCAGGTAGCCGATCACCTGGTGGCCGCCCTGCCAGCCGGCCGCGTACTGGCCGCGCGCGCTGCCCGCGGCGATGTCGGCGGGAAGGCGGACCGCGGACAGCACCTTCTCCTTCTCCTGCCGCAGCGAGTCCGCGTCGAACGACACCGGCTCTTCCATCGCGGTCAGCGCGAGCAGTTGCAGCAGGTGGTTCTGGATGACGTCGCGCGCGGCCCCGATCCCGTCGTAATACCCGGCCCGGCCCCCGATGCCGATGTCCTCCGACATCGTGATCTGCACGTGGTCCACGTACCCGCGGTTCCAGATCGGCTCGTACAGGGTGTTGGCGAAGCGCAGCGCCAGGATGTTCTGGACCGTCTCCTTGCCCAGGTAGTGGTCGATGCGGAACACCGACTCAGGGGGGAACACGGTGTCCACGATGCGGTTCAGCTCGCGGGCGCTTTCCAGGTCGTGGCCGAACGGCTTCTCGATCACCACCCGGCGCCACGGCGCCCGCCCGGTGACCGGGTCGGGCGGTCCGGGGTCGGACAGCCCGGACATCTTGAGCTGCCCGACCACGACAGGGAAGAACTTCGGCGGGATCGACAGGTAGAACGCGTAGTTCCCGCCGGTGCCGCGCTCGCGGTCCAGCTGGCGGACCGTCTCGGCCAGCGTCTCGAAGGCCGCGTCGTCGTCGAACTCGCCGGGGACGAACCGGATGCCCTCCGACATCTGCTGCCACACCGTCTCCCGGAACGGGGTGCGCGCGTGCTCCTTGACCGCCTCGTACGTGACCTGAGCGAAGTCCTCGTGCTCCCAGTTCCTCCTCGCGAAGCCAACGAGAGAAAAGCCCGGCGGCAGCAGGCCGCGGTTGGCCAGGTCGTACAGGGCCGGCATCAGCTTCTTCCTCGCGAGGTCGCCGGTGACGCCGAACATCACCAGCACGCAGGGCCCCGCCACTCGCGGAATCCGGCGGTCCCTCGGATCGCGCAGCGGGTTGGCGGGCTCGCAGGCGGACGCGATCACGCCCGGATTCGCCGGCGCCGGACCTCGGGCGCCGGCGTTCGGCATGGTCATTCGGAACCTCCAGTTCCCTGTGGCGTTGCCCTGGCGCGCTGCCTACGCGTTGAGGCTCAGTTCATTCCTGATGGTCTCGAGCAGCTCGTTCCACGAGGCGGCGAACTTCTCCACGCCCTCGTCCTCGAGCACCCGCACCACGTCGTCGTAGCTGATCCCGAGGTGCTCAAGGCTGGCGAAGACCTGACGCGACTGCTCGTACGTGCCGTGCACGGTGTCGCTGCGCAGCACGCCATGGTCGGCGGTGGCGCGCAGCGTCGCCTCAGGCATCGTGTTCACCGTGTCCGGCGCGACCAGGTCCACCACGTACATCGTGTCAGGGAAAGCCGGGTCCTTCGTGGAGGTCGAGGCCCACAGCGGGCGCTGCACCTTGGCGCCCTTGGCCCGCAGCGCCGCCCACCGCGGCGTGTCAAGCTTCTGCTCGTACAGCTCGTAGGCCAGCCGCGCGTTCGCCAGCGCGGCCTTGCCCCGCAGCGCGCGGGCCTCCGGCGTGCCGAGCTTGTCCAGCCGGTTGTCGACCTCCGTGTCCACGCGGCTGACGAAGAACGACGCGACCGACCCGATCGTGCCGATGTCGTGCCCGTTCGCCGCTGCCTGCTCAAGGCCCGCCAGGTACGCGTTCATGACCTCGCTGTACCGCGCCAGCGAGAAGATCAGCGTGACGTTGACGCTGATCCCCTCGGCGAGCGCCGCGGTGATCGCGGGCAGCCCCTCGGCGGTGGCGGGGATCTTGATGAACAGGTTCGGCCGGTCGACCAGCCACCACAGCTGCCTGGCCTCGGCGATCGTCTTGGCGGTCTCCCGCGCCAGCCGCGGGTCGACTTCGAGGGACACCCGGCCGTCCACGCCGTCCGAGGCGTCGTAGATCGGGCGGAGCACGTCGCAGGCCCACCGGATGTCGTAGCTGGTGATCATCCGCGACGCTTCTTCCACGGTGACGCCGCGCACCGCCAGGTCCTTGATCTGGTCGTCGTATTCGTTGCCCTTGCTCAGCGCGTGGGCGAAGATCGTCGGGTTCGATGTGACCCCGCGGACGTGATAGTCCCTGACCAGGGTCTCCAGGTTGCCAGTGCGCAGCCGGTCGCGGCTGATGTCGTCCAGCCAGACCGACACGCCGGCCCCGGTAAGCTGCCCGAGCACGTCGTTCATTGCCGCGTTCCTTTCGTTGTTGCCTGGGCTGTGGTGTTCGCGCCGGCGCCGGCCGCCGCGCCGGCGCGGGCCGTCGCCAAACTCGCCTTGGCGGCGGCGGCCACCGCCTCCGCGGTGATCCCGTACTCCTTGTAGAGGATGGCCTCGGCGGCCGACGCGCCGTAGTGGTTGACGCCGATGGACTCGCCGGCGTCCCCGACGAACGCCTGCCACGGCCCGGTGATGCCCGCCTCGACCGACACCCGCGCCCGCATCGCCGCCGGGAGTACATCTTCCTGGTAGGAAGGGTCCTGCTGGTTGAACCATTCCACGCACGGCATCGAGACAACCCGCACGGAGATACCTTCTTTGGCCAGCAGGTCCCGCGCGGCGACCGCGATCTGCACCTCACTGCCCGTGCCGATCAGGATCACGTCGGTGCCGTCGGCCATGACGTACGCGCCGCGGGCGGTCCCCTCGGCGGAGGCGAACGTGGTCCTGTCGAAGGTGGGCACGTTCTGCCTGGTCAGGCACAGGCCCGCGGGGCGGTCGGTGTGCTGCAGGATGGTGCGCCACGCGATCGTGGTCTCGTTGGCGTCGGCCGGGCGGACGATGTCCAGGCCCGGTATGTTGCGCAGCGACCACAGGTGCTCGATCGGCTGGTGCGTCGGGCCGTCCTCGCCCAGCCCGATCGAGTCGTGCGTCCACACGTAGGTGACCGGCTGCCCCATCAGCGCGGCCAGCCGCACGGCACCCCGCATGTAGTCGCTGAACTGCAGGAACGTGCCGCCGTACGGGCGGGTGGCGCCGTGCAGCACGATGCCGTTCATGATCGCGCCCATGCCGTGCTCGCGGATGCCGAAGTGCATCGTCCGCCCGTACGGGCCGCCTGGCCACATCGCGGTCTGGTGGTCGGCCGGGATGAACGAGGGCTCGCCTTCCATCGTCGTGAGGTTGGACTCGGCCAGGTCGGCCGAACCGCCCCACAGCTCCGGCAGCACCGGAGCCAGCGCGGTGAGGATCTTTCCCGAGGCGCGCCGGGTCCCGGTTCCCTTCGGGTCGGCGGGGAAGACAGGCAGCGCCGCCTCCCAGCCCGCGGGGAGCTCCCGTCTGGCCAGCCGGTCGAACAGGGCCCTGCGCTCCGGGTTGGCCTTCGCCCAGGCGCCGAAGGCCTCGTCCCACTCCGCGTGCAGCCTCTTGCCGCGCTCGGCCACCGCGCGGGCGTGGTTGACGGCTTCCTCTTCGGCGGGGAACTTCACGGCCGGGTCGAAGTGCAGGATCTCCTTCGTGGCGGCGACCTCGGGCTCGCCGAGCGCGGCGCCGTGCGCCGCCCCTGTGTTCTGCTTGGTCGGCGCGGGCCAGCCGATGATCGTGCGCAGCACGATGATCGACGGCGCCGCGGCGTTCGCCCTGGCCGCCTCGAACGCGTCGTACAGGGCCTGCACGTTCTCGCGGTAGCCCGCCGCGGTCACCCAGTCGATGTGCTGCACGTGCCAGCCGTAGGCGGCGTAGCGGGCGCCGACGTCCTCGGACTTGGCGACGTTCGTGTCGTCCTCGATGGAGATCCGGTTGTCGTCGTAGAGGAGGATCAGGTTGCCGAGGCGGTGGTGCCCGGCCAGCGAGCACGCCTCGTGGGTGATGCCCTCCTCGATGTCGCCGTCGGAGGCGAAGCAGTAGATGAAGTGGTCGAACGGGCTGG
>JASHPP010000482.1 GCA_030038035.1 Trebonia sp. | reverse complement strand
GGCAACCCGGTCGGCGGTAGCCCGATCGGCGGGCCGCCGAACTTTTAGCGGCGCGCTCCGCCGGCTGGCGGTGGCCGCTCTCCGGTCTTAGCTGCTATCCGCCGACGGCCAGCTGCCGCCGCACCTCGGCCGCGACCCGCGCCCCGTCGGCGCGCCCCGCGACCCGAGGGGTCACGGCCTTCATGACCTTCCCCATGCCGGGCATGCCGACGGCGCCGGTCTCGGCGATCGCCGCCGACACGATGCCGGTCAGCTCGTCGTCGGTGAGCTGCGCCGGCAGGTAGCCGGCCAGCACCTCGCCCTCGGCCCGCTCGGCCGCCGCCTGGCCGGCACGGCCCGCGGCCTCGAACGCGTCCGCGGCTTCCCGCCGCTTCCTCGCCTCGCGGGTGAGCACCTTGACGACCTCCTCGTCCGACAGCTCGCGTGCCGTGTCCCCGGAGACCTCCTCGTTAGTGATCGAGGTGAGCGCCATCCGCAGCGTCCGCAGCCGCACCTGGTCGCGGGCACGCATCGCGGCGCTGAGGTCGCCGCGAAGCCGGTCCTTGAGTTCCGCCACGCCATCTATCCTGCCCCACGCATCCGCCGGCGTATTGCGGACAGCGCATGGCTAATCGCATGGCACCATAGGTTAGGTGCGAGCACGAACCCTGATGTCCATCGCGGCGACCGCAGGCGCCGCCACACTGGGCTATGCCACGGTCATTGAGCGCAACTGGTTTGTACTGCGGCATCAGGCCGTGCCCGTCCTGCCGCCGGGCACGGCCCCGCTGCGGGTGCTGCACATCTCGGACACCCACCTGACGCCCGGCCGGCATCGCCTCATGGCGTTCCTGCGGTCGCTGGACACGCTGGAGCCGGACCTCGTGGTGAACACGGGCGACTCGATAGCGTCACCGCTTGCCGTCCGGTGCCTCCTTGAGTCTCTCGGCCCGCTGCTTGACCGGCCTGGGGTCTTCGTCTACGGCTCTAACGACCTTTACTCGCCCAAGCCGGCGAACCCAGCGCGGTACCTGTGGCGGACCAGCGTCGGCGAGCACCGGGCGGAGGAGCCGGACTTGCCCTGGGAGGAGCTGGGCGAGGAGCTGACCGCGAGAGGCTGGCTGGACCTGAACAACCGGCGCGGCCAGCTGAAGGCCGGCGGGCTGAACATCGCCTTCGCCGGCGTGCACGACTCCCACAGCCTGCGGGACCGGTACCACCTCGTCGCCGGGGAGGCCGACCCGGGGGCGGACCTGCGGCTCGGCGTGATGCACTCCCCCGAGCCGCGCGTGCTGGACCGGTTCGCTGCCGACGGTTACGAGCTGCTGCTCGCCGGGCACACGCACGGCGGCCAGCTGTGCGTTCCCGGGTTCGGCGCGCTTGTCACGAACTGCGGCATCGACCGGGCGCGGGTGCGCGGGCTGAGCATGCACCCGCAAGCGGCCCCGGCCGACGGGAAGACCGCGTGGCTGCACGTGTCCGCCGGGCTCGGCACGTCCCCGTGGGCGCCGGCCAGATTCGCCTGCCGGCCCGAGGCGACGCTGCTCACGCTGGTGCCGCGCGCTTCGCGGTGAGAGCGCGTCCCGGCACCGTCCGGGAGCGTGCGCGCAGCGGTCAGGACATCCGCTAAACTAGCGGAGGTTCGCCCGCGGGCTCCCAGGTCAGGATCTGGTGACCAGGCGCGGGCGGCGGGGTGTAGCGCAGCTTGGCAGCGCGCTTCGTTCGGGACGAAGAGGCCGCCGGTTCAAATCCGGCCACCCCGACCCAGTGTTGCCGCCCGCCGGGCAACTTAGGACCCGAGCGGCATCCGGGAATCTGCACAAAACGGACAATAAATCTGCGGTTCGGGTCCTAAGATGTGGTCTTTGTCATTGAGCAGCCAACTGAGTAACCAGGCATCCGGCGGGACCCGCCGCATTCCTGGTGCTAGGTCGTGCCGTGGCGCCTGCCGAGGGCGACCAACGCGATGCTCCCAAGCACGGCACCGCCGATCAGCGAATGCCCCAGGTCAGGACTCGTGGTGTACTGGGCGACCACCCCGGCGGCAGATAGCAGGACAACCGCGATGCTCAGGCCGCGCAAGGCCAGGCGACGACCACCACCCGTAACCATGAGCGCATGATCCCAGGCCGAACACCGAGGATCCAGCCTGACCGGGGTCTCGGACGTGCGAACGGACGAGCAGCCAAGTGGGTCCGCGCGGGGCGGCGCGCGTCACGCGGGCTTTTCATCAACTCGGGAAGACGCGTTACACGCGCCACCAAATATAAAAAGATTATTGTCCGCGTACTCCAGAGCCAGCGACAACGCGTCCACCTTATGAGGGAATGATGCGCGCGATGGGCCCGCGGGAGTGGTGCTTCGTGGCCTGCGTAGTCCTCGCGCGCACTGACAATTCACGCTGACAGGCGGCCCCGATCGACGCCGTGGCACGTCGGCCGACGAGGACGATGAGCGCTGGGAGGAGGTGTGCACACCATTGGGGCATTCGGTCGGCATCGACTACGCGACCGTTTCCGTTATGTTCGGCGTTGGCTTGGTCATGCTCTGGCTGCTGCTGGCGGGTTACAGCGTCAAGAGCCTTTCGGCTGACGCACTCCTCAGCCTCACCGGTCACCTCCGCACGCCCCCGGAACCATGGCTCGAAAACGCCCTGCGTAACGCCTTCGCCGAGTTCGACAGGGAACTCGCCGCGATTTTGCATGACAGGTGCAATCCGGTTTGGCCGGTGGAGGGCCCCTGGGCGCAGCCCGCGGGCTCGGTCGACCCTGAATCCGACGCCAGTTAACTTTGGTAACACCTCGACGACTTCACGCCGCATGCCGTTAAACACAGGGCAACCGTCTGGCCACTCACTTAGCGTACAGTCCGGAACGTCGGCTCCCCTAGCGCACAACCCGTCACCACTGCCGCGATGAGTCTGGAATGGAGGGGACCGCCCATGAGGCTGACCGTGATCGGGTGCGGGCATCTGGGCGCCACCCACGCCGCCTGCATGGCCGAGATCGGCCACGAGGTACTCGGGGTCGACGTCGACGAAGGCAAGGTCGACCTGCTGAACAGCGGGCGCGCCTGGTTCATGGAACCCGGACTCGACGAGCTGCTCTCCCGCCACACCCGTAACGGCAGGCTCAGGTTCACCAGCAGCCTTGAAGAGGCTGCCGCGTTCGGCACCGTCCACTTCCTTGGCGTGGGGACGCCGAGCCTGCCTGACGGGGACGGGTACGACCTGTCCCAGGTGTACGGGGCGGTTGCCGCGCTTGCTCCGCACCTGACCAGGCCCGCGCTCGTCATCGGCAAGTCAACCGTCCCTCCTGGCACCACCGGCCGCCTCGTCCGCGAGCTCAGGACCGGCGCGCCCGCGGGGGACGCCGTCGAGGTCGCCTGGAACCCCGAGTTCCTTCGCGAGGGACACGCCGTGGGCGACACGCTGCGCCCTGACCGCATCGTCGTCGGGGTGCCGGGCATGGCTGCCGAGGCGACAGTGCGCGAGGTGTACCGGCCGCTGACCGAGGCGGGCGTGCCGCTCGTGGTGACCGACGCGGTGACCGCGGAACTCGTCAAGGGCGCCGCCAACGCGTTCCTCGCCGCGAAGGTGTCGTTCATCAACGCGATGGCCGACATCTGCGCCTGGACAGGGGCTGACGTCGCCGTGCTCGCTGACGCGGTGGGCATGGACCAGCGGATCGGCCGCGCGTTCCTCACCGCCGGTCTCGGTTACGGCGGGGGCTGCCTGCCGAAGGACGTCCGCGGGCTCGCGCAGTTCGCCGGCACCGCGGGGGCGAAGGGTGCCGCCGACCTGCTCCTGCTGGTCGACGAGATCAACTCGGGCCGCCGCCAGCAGGTTGTGGAGCTGACCGCGGGCCTGCTCGGGCAGTTGCCAGGCAAGCGGATCGCGCTCTGGGGCGCCGCGTTCAAGCCAGGCACCGACGACGTGCGCGACTCCCCCGGCCTTGACGTGGCTGACCGCCTCGCCCGCCTCGGCGCCGAGGTCGTGGTCTACGACCCGCAGGCAACCGGCAACGCCCTGGTGGCTTTTCCGCACCTGCGCTACGGCGACAGCGCGGTGGCCGCCGCGCACGAGGCGGACGCCGTGCTCGTGGTCACGGCCTGGCCGGAGTTCGCGGCGATGGACCCGGCGGCGGTGACCGCTGTCGTAGGCAGCCGGCTGCTCATCGACGCGTGTCAGGGCACGAATCCCCGGCCGTGGCGCGCCGCCGGATGGACGGTGGCCGCCCCGTTCCCGACCCCCGATTATCCCGAACGATCCCCGGTTACTCCGGATACCGCGCCCGGCTCTCACCAGGGCTAGGCCGGCCCGGCTTGCCGCCCCCTGCGGTTATCCGGCGGTGATGGAACGCCCGCCGGCCGGGCGAACGCCGAGCAGGCTGGTGCGGGCCGTCGGAGCGGGGAGCGGCAGCGGCGCGGACGTGTGGCCGCCCTGGCCGGCGGCGCGCTTCTTCGGATCGGCGGCGAGCCGCAATGCGAGCGCCGGGCACATGTCCACGGCCTGCTGCGCGTCCTTTTCGAGCCACGGGGGCACCGGGATCGGCATGATGACGGGGTAGCCCGTCTTGTCCAGGTGGACGAGCTCGGGCACCAGGTGCGCGCACAGGCCGTGTCCCTCGCACCGCACCCAGTCCACGATGAGTTGCCTGGCGTCGGCCGTCTCGGGCCCTTCGGGCAGCGGGAGCACGCCGCGAACCGGACGGCCGCACGTGGAGTGGAAAACGTGCGCCGCGAGGTCTTCTGTGAAGACTTCGAGCGCGGAGAGCACGAACCTGGTGGTGCCGTCGGGATGAGCGCATGAGCCGCGCCCGTTGACCGTGGCCGCCGCGCGGCGGGCCACGTCGAGCGCCTCGATGCCGCCTGATCCGTCGACGAGCGCCGCCAGCGCCCGCGCGATGGAGGGCAGGCCGAGCCGGCAGGGCCCGCACTGGCCTGCCGATTCCCCGGCCAGGTAGTTCGCGATCCGGGACACCTCGCCGAGCGGGCAGGTGCCGTCGCCGAGCGGCAGCACGATGCCCGCCCCGAGGGTCCCTCCCGCCCCCGCCAGCCCTTCCCTGCTGACGGGGACCTGGTAGGCGGCCTCGGCATCGAGCCACATGCCGTGGTAACCGCCGACGAGCACCCCGTCGCCGGCCGGCGCCTGGCAGATGTCGAGGACGGCGCCGAGCGGAATACCGGTTGGGCACTCCACGACGGCCGGGTGCTTGGCGGACCCGCTGACACTGAGCAGCTTCGTTCCCGGTTCCTCGGGGACGCCGACCGCGGCGAACCGGGCTGGCCCGAGCAACGCGAGCACCGACAGTTGCGCGAACGTCGACGCGTTGGAGAGCAGGGTGGGCAGGTCGTCCACCCCCCGCTCGGCTTCCAGCGTCCTGCGGCCAGGCGGCAGCGGCTTCTTGCCGTTGATGCCGCGGATCAGCGCGCCTGACTGCCCGGAGATGAAACGGTCCGGCTGCTGGACCACGCGGACCATCTTCCGAAGGCCGGGTTCGGCCGCGATCGCGGCCTCGATCGACCGGTTGGCGAGCTCAGAACCCGTGACGCCGACGACGATCTCGTCGGCGTCGATCGCCTCGGCGACCAGCGCGGCACCGCTCAGGATCAGGTAGGGCGACCTGATCATGAGCATCTTGTCCTTGAACGAGCCGGGCTCCCCTTCGGCCGCGTTCACCACGACGATCGTCGGCTGGCCGGTCTTCCTCGCCGTGTCAACGACCACTTGCAGCTTGCGCGCGAACGGGAACGCGGCGCCGCCTTGGCCGCGCAGGTCGACCTGCGCGGCCGCGGCGATCACGTCCTCGGCCGACATCCGCGGCAGCGGGCCGAACACCTCGGCGTGCGCCTTGAGGTCCAGCCGTGTCATCCGGTCCAGGCCGGCCGTCAGCCGGGCGGCGCCGATCCGCATGATCATCGGCACATCGAGTTCGGCGGGGGAACTCGGGTTCATCGAAGGTTGTCACCACCATGGAATCGGCTGCGGGAACCCCGGTAGCCGGGCATGCCCGGCCCCGGCTCGCGGTACTTGAAGCTGGGGTCGGGCTCGGGCGCGCCGCCGTCCCATGGCGGCTGTCCTGGCTGCCACTCCCCGGCGCCGGCACCTCCTGCCCGGCCCGCCGAGCCGGCCCGCTCCCATCGCCCGCCCGGCCCGGCCCAGTCCGCTGGCCCGGCCGGCCCGGGCCAGTCC
>JASHPP010000054.1 GCA_030038035.1 Trebonia sp. | reverse complement strand
TCCGGGATCAGGCTCACCTCGAACCACGTCTCGCCGAGCCTGGACACGGTCAGGCTGATGCCGTCGACGGCGACCGAGCCCTTCTCGACGACGTACCTGGCAAGCGCGGGCGGGAGGCCGACGCGGACGACCTCCCAGTGCTCTTGCGATTCGCGGCTGAGGATGGCGGCGGTCGCGTCGACGTGCCCCTGGACGAGGTGGCCGCCGAGCCGGTCGGCCAAGCGCACCGACCGCTCCAGGTTGACCCGGGAGCCCGGGGCGATGTCCTTGAGGCTGGACCTGGCGAGAGTCTCGCCCATGACGTCCGCGGTGAAGCCGCGGGGCGGCGGGAGCGCGGTCGTCGCGATCCCCGGCGGGTCGGACGTGAGCCCGGTGACGGTGAGGCATACGCCGTTCACGGCGATCGAGTCACCCGGGCGGGCGTCCTCGGTGACCGTGGAGCTGCGAATCGTGATCCGGGCGGAGTCTGCCAGGTGCTCCACCGCTTCGACTTCGCCAAGCTCCTCGACGATGCCGGTGAACATCGCGTCCTCCTCCCGGTCGGTGGCTCCGGGGGGACGCGGTGGGCGCCAGCTGGTCCGTGTCCTCGCGGCTCCCGCACCGTCGGTGCGAGGTACCACCGGGGGCACGGCCGGCGGTGACCGGCCGCGCGTGCTGCCTCCCATCCGGACTTTAACCGTCGGTCCCGGAGTTCCACCGGATCAGCCGGCCGCTGGTGCGGCCGGGTCGCGGACTTTCACCGCCGGTTCGGAGTTCCACCGACCCCGGAGCACGCTTGTGTTGCGCTAACTATTGTGCCACACCAGATATTCCCACCCCGAACCGGGGAATATCGATGGGCCTCTGCCGCGGTGCGCGGCGGCGTTCAGCCCGACATCCGGGTGACCGCGCGCATCTTGTTGGTCGCGTCGAGGGCGGCCACCTTGTAGGACTCGGCGAGCGTCGGATAGTTGAACACCGCGTCCACGAGGTAGTCGATGGTGCCGCCGCAGCCCATCACGGCCTGGCCGATGTGGACGAGCTCGGTGGCCCCGGTCCCGAACACGTGCACGCCGAGCAGCTTGCGGTTCTCCGGTGAGACCAGCAGCTTGAGCACGCCGTAGGAGTCGCCGACGATCTGCCCGCGGGCGAGTTCGCGGTAGCGCGACACCCCTACCTCGAACGGCACGCACGCCTCGGTGAGCTGGTCTTCTGTGCGGCCGACAAAGCTGATCTCCGGGATGCTGTAAATGCCGATCGGCTGCGGCACGTCCGTGGCGCGGGCCGGCTCGCCGAAGGCGTGGTGCGCGGCCAGCCTGCCCTGCTCCATCGATGTCGCGGCAAGCGCGGGGAACCCGATGACGTCGCCGACGGCGTAGATGTGCGGCACCTGCGTGCGGAAGAACTCGTCGACCGGGATCCTGCCGCGGTCGTCCGCGGCCAGGCCCGCGGCGTCGAGCCCGAGCTCACCGGTCATGCCCTGACGCCCCGCCGAGTACAGCACCGTGTCGGCCGGGATCTTCTTCCCGCTGCGCAGCAGCGCGATCGCGCCCTCGGGGTGGGACTCGACGGAGGCGACCGTCTCGCCGAAGCGGAACGTGACGGCGAGGTCGCGCAGATGGAACTTGAGCGCCTCGACCACTTCCTCGTCGCAGAATTCCAGCATCCGGTCCCGCCGCTCGACCACGGTGACCTTGGTGCCGAGGGCGGCGAACATCGAGGCGTACTCGATGCCGATCACGCCTGCGCCGGCCACCACCATCGAACGCGGCACCCGCTCCAGGTGGATGATGCCGTCGGAGTCGATGATCGTCTTGTCGTCGAAGGCCACGCTGTCCGGGCGGGCCGGCCTGGTGCCGGTCGCGATGACGATGTTGTCCGCGGAGACACGGCGAAGCCGGCCGCCGCCGTCGTCCACCTCGACCTCGTGCGGCCCGGTGAACTTGGCGGTGCCCGGGATGATCGCCACGCGGTTGCGGGTCAGCTGACTGCGGACCACATCGTTTTCCCTGGTCACCACGTGTGTCGTGCGGGCGGTCAGGTCGGCGATGGTGATCTCGTCCTTGACCTGGTAGGACTGCCCGTAGATCTCGCGCTGATCGACGCCGGTCAGGTAGAGGATGGCTTCCCGCAGCGTCTTGGACGGGATCGTCCCGGTATTGACGCATACGCCCCCGAGCATCGCCGGGCGCTCGACCACGGCGACCCGCCGGTCAAGCTTCGCGGCCGCGATCGCGGCCTTCTGCCCGCCCGGCCCCGAGCCGATTACCAGCAGGTCGTAGTCGTGCACATTACCAGTGTGGCAGTCCCGTCCTGGGAAACTGAAGCCTCGTAACATACAGTTCACTGCCATTCGCCTCAGGAAACAAAAGGTGACGGGAATGTCCGGGCCGGCGAAACCGCGGGCAGCCAGGGACCGTCTAAGAGGTGTCTGCTGAATCGAGGCACCTCTATGACCACACGACGCGCGCGGGCCAGCCACCTCCCCCTGCTCGCATCGCTCCCCCTGGTCGCCCTGGTCACGCTGGCCGCCGGATGCGGGACGGTGCGCACGCCGCCGTCGGGGGGCGCGCACGGCACGACGGCGGCCCAGGCGACGGCCGCGCCCACGACGGCGGCCCCCGCACCGGCGACCGCGACGCCGGTGCCGACGACGACCGGCGGGAGCGTGCCCTCCGGGCAGTCAGCGTGCACGGGCTGGCCGGCGAACGCCGCGCACGGCTCGCTGCCCGCGTCGTTCATCCCGGTGGCGGTGCTGCGGTGCGTGCTCGGCGACCAGCTGATCCCCGGCAAGGGGGAATGGCAGACCGCGACCCTGGAGCGGGCCGACAAGGACCTGGGGCCGCTGATCGCGGCGCTGCGCCTGCCGCGGGGACGTACCACCCCGGCCATCATGTGCCCTGCCAGCGTCGTGCTGCCGCCGCAGATCGCGCTGATCAACGGGGAAGGGAAAACGCTGATCCCGCTGATCCCGCTGAACGGCTGCGGGACCACCGCGCAGCAGGTGCTCGTCGCGCTTGGCGAGCTGCACTGGCAGACGGTGTCCGTGCGCCTGGTCTCGCAGGTCGAGACCGAGCAGGAGGTCGCCACCGGCTGCGCGCCTGTCTACATGGACCCGTTCGCCGCGGACCGTCCGATCCCGGCGTCAGCGGGCGGCGCCGTATATCCCGCGTGGCCGGCGTCGCTGCGGATCTGCGTGTACTCCTCCGGCGGCATCGCGAGCGCGACGCAGTTCGTGGGGGGTGCCACCGTCACCGGCGCGACGAAAACGGATCTGCTGGCCGGCCTGTCGAGCGGCCGTAGCACGGGCCTGTGCGGGCTGCCGCACGCCAAGTTCGCGGTCGTCGCGGGCGCGGGATCCGGCTCCCCCGCGATCTACGTAGAGCTGGGCGGCTGCGACCGCGTCTACCGCTACGCATCGGGGACAAGCGGGCTGCTTGGCGTATCGACCGGCCAGGCGACCCCGCAGGCGGTCTCGATCATCGAGTCGCTCACGCTCCGCGGGTGAGTCCGTACCATACGGCTTATGGCGGTGCGGGCGGTTATCTTCGACTGGGGCGGCACGCTGACGCCATGGCACACGGTCGATCACGAGGCGCTGTGGCGCGACGTCTGCGCGCCGCACTTCCCTGCCGACCAGGTGCCCGCGATCGCCGAAGCGATCCGCCGGGCTGAGTTCGAACTGTGGCGGCGGTCGGAGACCGCGCAGCAAAGCGCCACGCTCGATCACGTCTTCGCCCGCGCGGGGGTGAGCGTCGACGAGGCGTTCCTCGCCACCTACTTCCGCACGTGGGAACCGCACACCTACACCGACCCCGACGTGGCGCCGTTGCTGCGCGAACTGCGCGACCGCGGCATCCGGATCGGCGTGCTATCCAACACCATGTGGCCGCGCAGCGCGCACGAGCAGGTGTTCACCAGGGATAAGGTGCTCGAGCTCATCGACGGGGCGGTGTACAGCAGCGAGATCCCCTGGACCAAGCCGCACCCGCAGGCCTTCCGCGCCGCGATGGCCGCCGTCGGGGTGACCGACCCGGCGGCGTGCGTCTTCGTCGGCGACCGGCCGTACGACGACATCTTCGGCGCGAAGCGCCTTGGCATGCGCGGGGTGCTGATCCCGCACAGCGAGGTGCCGCCGCACGACGCCGTCGTTCCCGACGCGGTCATCGGCCGTCTTGCCGGGCTGCTGGCGCACGTGGACACGTGGTAGGCCGGGCCGGACCTTAGCGTCGCGGACAGCCGCGGCAAAGTTCTCAGAAAAATCCCGGGAAAAGTTGTTGGCGTCACGCAGGCCGGCCACTCATACAGGCGATGGGTGGAATCGCAGGAGCCCGGGCGGCGCCGGAGGGGGCGCCGGCCCGGGTGCCGCCACGAGCCGCGGCCTGGCTGACGCGAGAGGTGGGCGCCAGCCGGGCCGCGCCAGGAAGGGCGGGCCGGGGTGAGGGGCGCGGGGGCGCTCATCCCGGTCGCCCGCCGCGCCAGCGGCGCCGTCCTTTCCGGCGGCGACGCCGCCGGAAAGGACGGGACGCATGTGTTAACAGGGGTGCACATTCGTCCCTGGCGTTTCATCACTGTGTCGGGAACACGACAATGCCATCTTTTTCATCACCAACGGGAGGAAGGCACCGCTACCGTATGCCCATGCGCGACAGCGAAGCGGCCCTCGTCGCGTCGATCGTGGCAGGCGACCCCGACGGGCTCGCCGAGGCCTACGACAGGTACGCAGGTCCCCTCTACAAGTACTGCCGGTCAATGCTCGTCGACCCGGGCGATGCCGCCGACGCGGTACAGGACACGTTCGTCCTCGCCGCTTCGCGGCTCGCCGGGCTGCGCGACCCGGAGCGGTTGCGTGCCTGGCTGTACGCCGTCGCGCGCAACGAAGCCTTGCGGATGCAGCGGGCCAGGAGGACGACGTCGGTACTTGATGAGCCGCCTGACGTGGTAGACGAGAGCGCCGACGTCGGCGGGGACGCCGAACGCGCCGAGCTGCGCGCCCTGCTCGCCGGGGCTGTCGAGGGCCTGAACCCCGCCGAGCGCGAGGCCGTCGAGCTGCAACTGCAGCAGGGACTCGATGCCGCCGAGGTGGCGGGCGTGCTCGGCGTGTCCCGCAACCACGCGCACGCGCTGCTGTCCCGTGCCCGCGGGCAGCTCGCGGCCTGCCTCGGCGTGCTGCTCGTCGGCCGCACCGGGCGCGACGAATGCGAGGAGCTCGCCGCCATGCTCGCCGGCTGGGACGGGCGCCTCACCGCGGCGCTGCGCAAGCGGGTCAACCGGCACATCGGGCACTGCCCGACCTGCGCCGCGCGCCGTTCGTTCGAGCTGCGCCCGGCCATGTTGCTCGGCCTGTCCCCTGCTGCGGCGCTGGCCGCCGCGGCGGCCGACAGCCTCCGGCTCGAGGCAGGCCCGCCCGCGGAGCTCAAGGCCCACACGCTCGCGCTCGCCGCCGGGCACAGCCCCGCCGCGCTCGCGCACCAGGCCGCGGTGCTTGGCAGGGCCGGGGCGTTCGGGCGTTACGGCTTTCCCGAGCCGGTACACCCGGCGGCGGCAGCGCCGCTGCGGCACGCGGGCGGCAAGGGCGCGATCCGCTCGTCGCGGCGGCTGCAGGCGGCCGTGGCAGCCGGTGTCGTGGCCGCCGCCGCGGTCGCCGCGATCGCCTTCGCGCTGACCGGCAACACCGGCCAGGCCAAGCTGGCCGACGTCAAGCCGCCTGGCACCGGGCCTGCGGCGCAGGCCTCGGCCCAGGCGACGGTGCCGGCCGCCAGCAC
>JASHPP010000481.1 GCA_030038035.1 Trebonia sp. | reverse complement strand
ATTTCAGGCGGAACCGATCTCGACTGGAATAATGTCCTTCCCTACTGGACAAAGATTAGCTCGCTACTAGGGCCTCTAGAGAGCAGGCGGTAACCGGTAGGGGTACACCGTAGGATTGTCTTGCCGGCAGCAGCCGCATGGTTTGGTGATGAGACAGCCCAAGCACTTGCGCTGCCGTCGATCCGGCTTCGCTGATAGACGGGCTGGCGACCAAGCGGAAGACGCCCCCTGCCACCCATCCAGGTACTTGTGGCGTGGCGGGATGACTCGCCGAAGCCAACCGGGCGACTGGCCAAGTCGCGCCGTTCCGCATGCCCGGACACACTGGCGAGCTGCGTCCGCAGGGACCCGCGCCCCGGACCCCGCGCCCCGGTCGCTGAGCGGTCGCACACCAGGAGGACAGCACATGCGCGGCGCAATAGAGGAGCCCTAGCCGCAATGCCGGGGAGTTAAGGTCCGGGAGCAGTGGTCAAGGACCGTCGGCGGCGTGTCCTCGTGATTGGGCCAGCTGCGCCAACGGCCCGGCTATATCGGGCCGACTGCGCCAATGGCCCAATTGCCCTAACTCCCCGGCATTGGCGCTAGCCGCCGGCGTAGGCGCGCTCGATCGCGGCGAGGTCGAACTTCTTCATGGCGAGCATCGCGGCCGTGGCGCGCGCCGCCTTGTCCCGGTCCGGGCCGTTGACCATCGCAAGGAACACGGCCGGCACGACCTGCCAGCAGAAGCCGTACTTGTCCCGCAGCCAGCCGCAGGCGACCTCCTCGCCGCCCTCGCCCAGCCGGTCCCAGTAGTAGTCGATCTCGGCCTGGTCCGCGCATTCGACCACGAGCGAGACGGCGGGACTGAAGGAGTACAGCGGGCCGCCGTTGAGCGCGAGGAACCGCTGGCCGTTGAGCTCGAACTCCACGGTCGCGACCGCGCCCTCCGGCCCAGGGCCTGCCGCGGTGTAGCGGTGCACCCGCCCGAGGCTGGAGTTCTTGAAGATGCTCGTGTAGTAGTGCGCCGCCTCTTCGCCCTGGTTGTCGAACCAGAGGCAGGTGGTGAACGGCTTGCTGGTCATCGCGCCTCCCTGGACGTCGCGCTCGTCGACATACTGACAGTTCCCGGGCGGCGAACTCATCGCCGGCCCGGAATGTCGGCGGGCGGGGGCAGTATGGAGGGATGACGGGCCAGCCGGTGAGCAGCGCTGAGGCCCTCGACGGGTTCTCGCCCGCGACCCGGGCGTGGTTCGAGGGCGCGTTCGCCGTGCCCACGCAGCCGCAGGCGCAGGCGTGGCAGGCCATCGGCAAGGGCGAGGACACGCTGGTCATCGCGCCCACCGGGTCAGGCAAGACGCTGGCGGCGTTCCTGTGGGCGATCGACCGGCTCGCCGCGCTGCCGCGGCCCGCGGACCCGAAGCGGCGCTGCCGGGTGCTGTACGTCTCGCCGCTGAAGGCGCTGGCGGTGGACATCGAGCGGAACCTGCGGTCGCCGCTGACCGGGATCAGGCACGCCGCGCACCGGATGGGGCTGCCAGAGCCCGACATCGGCGTCGCGGTGCGGACAGGCGACACCGCGACGGAAGAACGTCGCAAGCTCGCCGCCAAGCCGCCGGACATCCTGATCACCACGCCGGAGTCGCTGTTCCTGCTGCTCACCTCGCAAGCGCGGGAGTCGCTGCGCGGGGTCGAGACGGTCATCGTCGACGAGGTGCACGCGGTGGCGGGCAGCAAGCGGGGCGCGCACCTGGCGCTGTCGCTCGAGCGGCTCGACGCGCTGCGGGCAGGGGAAGGCCGCGGCGCGCAGCGGATCGGGCTGTCGGCGACGGTCCGGCCGCCCGGGGAGGTCGCCAGCTTCCTCGGCGGCACGCGCCCGGTCACCGTGGTGCAGCCGGCCAGCCCCAAGCGGATCGAGCTCGAGGTCGTCGTCCCCGTCGAGGACATGACCGACTTGGAGACCGCGCAGGGGCTGGCCCGCGAGGGCGAGGACGCGGACGACCCGGTGCGGCGCCGGTCCATCTGGCCGCACGTGGAGGAGCGGGTGCTCGACCTGATCGAAGAGCACCGCTCCACGATCGTGTTCGCGAACTCCCGGCGGCTGGCCGAGCGGCTGTGCGGGCGGCTGAACGAACTCGCCGCAGAACGGGCCGGACAGGAGGACCTGGTGGTCGCCCGCGCGCACCACGGGTCGGTCTCCCGGCAGGAGCGCAGCGAGATCGAGGAGGCGCTCAAGACGGGCCGGCTGCCCGCGGTCGTCGCCACCTCCAGCCTGGAGCTCGGCATCGACATGGGCGCCGTCGACCTGGTGATCCAGGTCGAGTCGCCGCCTTCTGTGGCCAGCGGCCTGCAGCGGGTCGGCCGGGCCGGCCACAACGTCGGCGACATCTCCCGCGGCGTCATCTTCCCCAAGTACACCGGCGACCTCGTGCAGGCCGCCGTGGTCGCCGGCCGGATGCACGACGGGGCGATCGAGGAGCTGCGGATCCCGCGCAATCCGCTTGACGTGCTCGCCCAGCAGATCGTCGCGATGGCGGCGGTCGACGACTGGCCGGTGGACGAGCTGGAGCAGGTGGTGCGGCGGGCCGCGCCGTTCGGCGGGCTGACCAGGCCGGTGCTTGAGGCGGTGCTAGACATGCTCGCCGGGCGGTACCCCGGTGAGGAGTTCGCGGGCCTGCGGCCGCGGCTGGTCTGGGACCGGGTGGCCGGGGTGATCCACGGCAGGCCGGGGGCGCAGCGGCTGGCGGTGACCAGCGGCGGCACGATCCCGGACCGGGGGCTCTTCGGCGTCTTCCTGCCGGCCGGCGACAGCAAGCAGCCGCGGCGGGTCGGCGAGCTCGACGAGGAGATGGTGTACGAGTCCCGCGTCGGCGACGTGTTCGTGCTCGGCGCGAGCTCCTGGCGGATCGAGGACATCACCCCGGACCGGGTGCTCGTGCTGCCCGCCCCCGGACAGCCGGGCAAGCTGCCGTTCTGGCACGGCGACACGCCCGGCCGGCCGGCCGAGCTCGGCAAGGCGATCGGCGCGAAGATCCGCGAGCTCGCGGCGCTCCCCGACGACCAGGCCGTCGCGCGGCTGCGGGACAGCGGACTTGACGAGCTCGCGGCGCGCAACCTCGTCAGGTACCTCGCGGACCAGCGGCAGGCGACCGGCCGCGTCCCCGACGACCGGACCCTGGTCGTCGAGCGGTTCCGCGACGAGCTCGGCGACTGGCGGGTCGTGCTGCACAGCCCGTACGGCGACCGCGTGCACGCCCCGTGGGCGCTGGCGATCACCGCGCGGCTGCGCGAGCGGTACGGCGGCATGGACGTGCAGGCGCTGCACACCGATGACGGGATCATCATCCGGGTCCCTGACAACGACGAGCCGCCGCCGGCCGGGATCGCGCTGCTCGATCCCGGGGAGCTCGCCGACATCATCACGGCCGAGGTCGGCGGCAGCGCGCTTTTCGCCTCGCGGTTCCGCGAATGCGCCGGCCGCGCGCTGCTCCTCCCCCGGCGGCAGCCGGGCCGCCGCACGCCGCTGTGGCAGCAACGCCAGCGCAGCGCACAGCTGCTCGAGATCGCCAGCCAGTACCCGGGTTTCCCGATCACGCTCGAGACCGTCCGCGAGTGCCTGCAGGACGTGTTCGACGTGCCGGCCCTGACGCAGATACTCACCGACCTGGCCGCCCGCCGGATCACGATCGTGGAGGTGGAGACGGCCACCCCGAGCCCGTTCGGGAAATCTATTCTCTTCCGCTATGTCGGGGCCTTCATGTACGAAGGCGACGCGCCGCTGGCCGAGCGGCGCGCGCAGGCGCTCGCGCTCGACCCGGCGCTGCTGGCGGAGCTGCTCGGCACCGAAGGGCTGCGCGAGCTGCTCGATCCGGCCGTCGTCGAGCAGACCGAGCGCGACCTGCAGCACCTGTCGCAGGAGCGCCGCTGCCGCGACGCCGAGGCGGTCGCCGACCTGCTGCGCACCTGTGGGCCGCTGACCGGCGGGGAAGTGGCGCAGCGGTGCGCGGAACCGGACAATGCGGCCGCCTGGCTGGCCGGCCTGGCGGCGGGCGGCCCCCGCCGGCTCATCGAGGTGCGGGTGGCGGGGCAGCAGATGTGGGCGGCGATCGAGGACGCGGGCAGGCTGCGCGACGCGCTCGGGGTGGCGCTGCCGGTCGGCATCCCCGAGGCGTTCACCGGGGGGGTCGCCGACCCGCTCGGCGACCTGGTGGCCAGGTACGCGCGGACGCACGGGCCGTTCCCCGCGGCCGCGATCGCGGCCAGGTACGGGCTGGGCGTGGCGGTGGTCACGATGTCCCTGCGGCGGCTGGGAGCCGAGGGGCGGGTCGCCGAGGGCGAGTTCCTCGCCGTCCAGCGCGGCACGCAGTGGTGCGACGCGGAGGTGCTGCGGCTGCTGCGTCGGCGGTGCCTGGCGCGGCTGCGCAAGGAGGCGGAACCGGTGCCGCCGCAGGTGCTCGGACGGTTCCTGCCCGCCTGGCACGGGATCGTGCCCGGTCAGCGCGCCCGCAGGCCGGCGCACGCGGGCGTGGTCCTGGAGGCGGTCGAACGGCTGGCCGGCGCGCAGGTGCCGGCGTCCGCGCTTGAGACGCTCGTGCTGCCGAGCCGGGTGCCCGGCTACGCCCCCGCGATGCTCGACGAGCTCACCGCGGCGGGCGAGGTGGTCTGGGCGGGCGCCGGGACCGTGGGCAGTGGGGACGGCTGGCTGGTGCTCGCCCCCGCGGAAAGCGCGCCGCTGCTGCTGCCGGATCCCGGCGAGCTGGCCGTGACGCCGCTGCATGGCGCGGTCCTCACGGCGCTGAGCGGCGGCGGCGGGCTGTTCTTCCGCATGCTCAGCGACCGGGTGACCGCGGTCCTTGACGGGCACCCGCCCGAGGACGGCGAGCTCGTCGAGGCGATCTGGGACCTGGTGTGGGCGGGCCGGCTGACCAACGACACGCTGGCTCCGCTGCGGGTCGTGACCGCGGGCGGGGCGCCGCGAAGCCGCCCGGCGCCGCGAAGCCGCCCAGGGCGGCCGGAC
>JASHPP010000480.1 GCA_030038035.1 Trebonia sp. | reverse complement strand
ACGCTGGCCCGCGAACCGGGCAAGCCCTCTGGCCTGCCCGCAATAGCCCGGTCAGGGCCGCCGCGAGGGTTCCCTTGTCAAGTCCGGGCACCCCCCGGCAAACCCCGGAAAATGAGCGGCGGCGAAGCCGCCGCATGTCTTCCCTGGCCCGGCCGCCCGTTGCGCTAGCCGCTTGACACCAAGCACTCCGTGACTATTTCCGCCATCGAAATGTCCGGAATGTCCATGCAAGAAGTGTCCAAAGTCGCATTTGTGTTGCGCATGAGAATTCGCGGATTCTAAAAGTCCGCGACCGCGGGGATCACCTCGCCGCCGATGAATTCCAGCGGGGTCACGTCCCAGACGTCGATGACGGCGCCGATCGCCGCGTCGAAGCCGACTTCGGCGAGCGCGCCGAGCTCGTCCACGATCTGCTGCGCGCCCTTGCGCGCGTCGAAGTAGTAGTAGGCGGTCTTGTAGATCGAGTCGTAGTCGCGCCCGACGGCTTCGCAGTGCTGGCGCAGAATGTCGAGCTTGCGGGCCTCGTCGCGCCCCGCGAACAGGTTGCAGGCGTCGGCGTACTGCGCGACCAGCCGCAGCGTCTTCTTCTCCCCGCCGCCGCCGATCATGATCGGCGGGTGCGGCCTGGTCAGCGACTGCGGCGAGTTGAGCGGTCGCGCGAGCTGGTAATGCTTGCCTTGGTAGGGCGATTCGTCGCCGCGCCACATCTGCAGGCAGATCTGCAGCGTTTCCTCGAGCCGCTCAAAACGCTCGGCGACCGGCGGGAACGGGACGCCGAGCCCGCGTGACTCCTCCTCGTTCCAGGCCGCGCCGATGCCAAGCCACGCCCGGCCGTTGGACAGCACGTCCAGCGTCGTCACGATCTTGGCGAGGACGCCTGGCTCCCGGTAGACCGTGCCGGTGACCAGGGTGACCAGCGTCGCCCTGGATGTGCACGCGGCCAGGTAGCCGAGCGTCGTGTACCCCTCGAGCATTTCCTGCTCGGCCGGACCGACCACGGGGATCTGGAAGAAGTGGTCCATGACCGCGATGTACTCAAACCCCGCCTCGTCGGCGACCCGGCCGACGGTGGCGAGTTCGGCGCCCAGCCGCTCCGGCCCGCGCGGGGTGCTGAAGTCCGGAATCTGCAAGCCGATCTTCATGACTTACCTCCCGCGCCTACCCTCTCACGGCGGCGGACAAAGGGGGCAGGCAGGCGGCCGGCGGCCGCCGCGGTCACGAGCCCGCGGCGATGGCGGCGGTGTCGATGCGCTGCCACGTCGCGCCGCCGTCGACGGTGGCGTAGACACGGCTGCCGCCCGCGGTCTGCAGCCACGCGTGCGCGGCGTCGATGGCCTGGATGACCGGCGGTTGCTGGCTGCCGACCGGCACGGGCCAGCTGCTGGCGAGCCGCGCCCAGTGCCGTCCCCCGTCGGTGGTCCGGTACACGACCGTGCGCGTCCCGCGCACCGCGGTAGCCCAGCCGACCTGCGCGGAGGGGAAGCTGACAGACACCGTCGTAAGGCCGCAGATCTGCCCTGGGCTGGCCGCGCCGGACAGCGCGGAAACCTTCGACCAGCGCGCGCCGCCGTCGCTGCTGCGGTAAAGCAGAAGCGTCCCGCTGCTGGTGATGACGGGTTCGAGCAGCGCCTGCGGCGAGCCGGCGGGCAGCCCGAACGCCGACCCGGCCGGAGCGGCGATCGCGGACCGCTGCCATGTCCGGCCGCCGTCGGCGGTCCGGTACAGCGCTCCGCTGCACACGCCGCCGCCCAGCCAGCCGACCTCGCCGCCCGGCTCGAATCTGATCTGGCCGAGTTCCGGCAGGGCGGCTCCGCCGTGCTGGCCCCTGAGGCTGGCCACCAGGTGCCAGCTGGTCCCGCCATCGGTGGTGGCATACAGGAACTCCGCCGGCGCGTTGGCGATGGTGACCACGAGCCAGCCGCGGGACGGCGTGACGAACTGCGCTATGTCGGAGTCCCCGGCGGCCATGCCGTGGCTCGGCACGGTGGAGGCATGCCACGTGTGCCCGCCGTCGGTGGTCCGGTAGAGCGTCTCGGCCAGGGTGTTGACGTTGAAGACCAGGTACCAGGCGTCCTGGCGGCCGAGGAAGAACACGTCGTCGCTGGCGGTCCAGGCGGCGGTCTTCGGCCCGATGGCCGTGAACGAGCGGCCGTAGTCGGTGCTGGCCACCAGCCGCGCGTAGCCCGCTGTCAGCGGCCCGGTGCCCAGCCCGATCAGCCCGGAGTCCGCCCCGGACAGGTCCATCAGGTCGAACAGCTCCGACGGGCTGGCCGCCGGTGTCCTGGCGGCGGCCGGCGTGGCCGCGCCGGACCCGGCGGCCGCCGCGGTACCGCCCGGTCCCGTGGCGGACGGCTTGCCGCCTGCCGTGGCTGCCGACGCGCAGGCGGCGAGCAGCGCGCCGCAGCAGGCTGCCGCGATGATTGCCCGGCCGCGCGAGGTCACCGAGCCCCGGCTGCCGCCCTTCGTCGTACCAGCCCTGTCCATCCCGTCCTCCTGACCTGGTCCCGCTACCTGTTATGACTGCGGAGCGGCAACCAGGGTTGGGCCCGACCGCGGCGAAGGCCGGGCGTCCCGGTCGGCGATCAGCGTGCTGGACAATACTCCTGTGATAGCGCTGCAGCCCGGCGGCGGCTGGCTGGTTCCCTCGTGACCGCACGCGCCGACCTGATCGTCGTCGGCGCCGGCCTGGCCGGCTCGGCCGCCGCCTGGGCGGCCTCCGCCCGCGGCATGTCCGTCGTGGTGCTCGAGGCGTTCGCCCCCGGGCACCGGCTTGGCAGCTCGCACGGCAGCGCGCGGATCTTCCGCCGCGCCTACCCCGACCCGCTGTACGTGCGGCTGACCGGGCGGGCGGAGCCGCTATGGCGGCGCCTGGAGGACGAGGCGGGCGAGACGCTGCTGCGGCTGACCGGCGGCCTCGACTTCGGCCCGCAGCGGGACCCGCAGGTACTGCACGCGGTGCTCACCTCCTGCGGCGTCCCCGCCGAGCTGCTGCCAGCCGCCGCCGCGGCCGAACGCTGGCCTGGCTTCTCCTTCGCCGACGCCGGCCCGGTCATGTTCCACGCCGACGCCGGCGTGCTCGACCCGGACCGCGCCATGGCCGCGATGCTCAGGCTCGCCGCGGCCCGCGGCGCGGACGTGCGCTTCGGCACGCCGGTCACGCACCTGGCCGCGGGACCCGGCGGCGACGGCGCGCTCGCGCGCACCGACAGCGGGACGTTCACCGCCCCGGTGGCCGTGGTCGCGGCCGGCGGCTGGCTCGCGCCGCTGCTCGGGGAGCTGGTCCGGCTCCCCGCCCTGGCGGTGACCCAGCAGCAGGCGTTCCACCTGGCCCCCCGCGACGCGCCGGGCGGCCCGTGGCCGGTCTTCATCTACGGGGACGGCGGCACCCACTTCTACGGCCTGCCCGGCGGGCGTGACGGCGAGGTGCCAGGCGCGGTGAAGCTAGGGGAGCACCACGCCGGCCCGGTCACCACGGCGGCGGGCCGCGACGGGGTCGTCGACCCGGCCGCCCGCGAGCGCGCGATCGCGTTCGCCGCCACGTGGCTGCCCGGCCTGGACAGCCGGCCGGTGAACGAGCTGACCTGCCTGTACACGACGATGGCGAACGAGGACTTCATCCTGGACCGGCAGGGCCCGTTCGTGGTCGCCTCGGCGTGCTCGGGTCACGGCGCGAAGTTCGCGCCGCTGCTCGGCGAGATCCTCGCCGGCCTGGCGGCCGGCGAGCCTGCCCCGGACCCGCGCTTCACCCTCGCCGCCCACCTCGCCCGCTGACAACCGGGGTCGCGGGCCGCGTCCGCAAGACGCGGGATACTTTCCCACCGTTTCCGGTGGTTTTCTATCCCCCATGATCAAGAAGGCCCTAAAACCGGGCAGCGCGGATGCTGCCGACGGGCGCCCCGCCGCCCATGACCACCGCGGTGGCCAGGTCGGCGGGCGGCTGCGCGCCGAGCCTGGCCAGGATCGCGACCGTGACCGGCGTGCGGGCCCGCGCCGCCCCGTCCTCGATCTTCAGCGCGGCCGCGCTGCCGTCCGGGAGCGCGAACGCGGCCACGCCCTCGGCGCCGCCCTTGAGCAGCAGCCCGGGAACCTCGGTCATCAGCCGGTTCTCGTCTCGGGTGGTGCCGCTCGTCCACTCGGGGAACTTGCGCATCGCGTCGGCGACCCGCCGTTCCGGCGTCCCCGGCTCCGCGAGCACCAGCGTGCGGAACGCGCGGGCCAGGCCGCCCAGCGTCAGCGCGAACAGCGGCGCGCCGCAGCCGTCGACGCCGACCGCGGCGACCGGTTCCCTGGCCAGTTCCTCGATCGTCTTCCTGATGTGGCGCTGCAGCGGGTGCTCCGGGTCCAGGTACGTGCCCGTCGGCCAGTCGTTGGCGATGCACGTCGCGAGCATCGCCGCGTGCTTGCCCGAGCAGTTCATGCGCACCCGCGACTCGGGCGCGTCGCTGTCCCTGATCAGCGCGCGCGCCGTCGGCTCGTCGAGCGGCAGCGCCGCCGGGCAGCGCAGGTCGGCCGCGGTCAGCCCCGCGACGTCGAGGATGTCGTGCACGCCCCGGGCGTGGAAGTCCTCACCTGAATGGCTGGCGGCGGCCAGCGCAAGCAGTTCGCCCTCCAGCGGCAGGCCGGCCCGGAGCATGGCGGTGGCCTGCAGCGGCTTGTTCGACGAGCGCGGCGAAACCGGCGTGTTCGCGCTGCCGGCGGTGAAGGCGAACGTGCCGTCGGCGGCGAGCGCGGCGACCGCGCCGCGGTGCCGGGACTCCACGAATCCGGACCGCACGACCTCGGCGAGCACGGGGTTCACCGAGGTCTCGCCCGGGGACAACTGCTCCAGGGTCACCCGCACATTATGGCCTGTCCTGCCGCCAGGCTCGCACCGCTAAGCTGGCACCTCGTGCGGGCAGTTGTGCAGCGGGTCAGCCAGGCGAGCGTGACCGTGGACGGGCGGACGGTCGGCGCGATCACCGAACCCGGCCTGCTCGTCCTCGTCGGCGTCACGCACGACGACACCCCGCGGCAGGCCGCCAGGCTCGCCGCCAAGCTGTGGGGGCTGCGCATCCTCGACGGCGAGAAGTCGTGCTCCGACCTGGGCGCCCCGCTGCTGGTGATCAGCCAGTTCACGCTGTACGCCGACACCGGCAAGGGCCGCCGCCCGTCGTGGGGCGGCGCCGCGCCTGGGCCGGCCGCCGAGCCGCTCGTGGACGCGGTCATCGGCGAGCTGAGGAAGCTCGGCGCGCGCGTGCAGACCGGAGAGTTCGGCGCCGACATGAAGGTGGCGCTCGTCAACGACGGGCCGGTCACGGTCATCATCGACATGTGAGCCGGCCGCGGGCAGCCGCCACGCCTCCGTTCTGGATCGCTATGACGAGCTCAGCCGGCCAAGACCTTAGCCTTTGTGAGCCCTGCCAGCACGCACTGCGGGCGGGCGAGCAGCGAAATCCGGTCAGCCGAGGCGAACGCGGAACGGCAGAACGACTTGGCCGCCGCCCCGCAGTAGTGCAGCGTCGCACCGCCGGTGGAACTGGCGAAGGTGACGTTCACGCACCCGTTCGCCGAAGGACCGTAGCGGTCGCTGCCAACCGCGCTCCACACCCCGAGCGCGACCAGAGCGGCGGCGACCACGCCGCTGACCGTGAACACGATCGCCTTTGCCCGGCGGGAGAGCTTGGGCCCGCCGGAGAGCTGGTCCGCGCCGAGGCGTGTCTTGCTGTACATGACCGCCTCATTGTAAGAGCTCCGGCGCGTCCTCCATGCCTGTGCGCGAAGCCCGATGCGGCGGGTGTTAGCGTCTGCGGTAACGCGGCTCGCGACGGAGCGTGCCGATCCCGATACGGAGGTGTGAACTGTGGTTACCCGCGACTCCCCCTGGCCGGCAGGGACGCCGTGCTGGGTCGATCTTGGTGTCAGCGACACACACAAGGCCATCGCCTTCTACACCGCGCAGTTCGGCTGGGACGTGCGGCAGGGCGGGCCGGAGACCGGCGGCTACTCGATCGCGTACCTGGACGGCAGGACCGTCGCCGGGATCGGGCCGAAGATGGGGCCGCCCGAGTCGCCGAGCGCCTGGACGACCTACATGGCCACCGAGGACGCCGACGCGACCGCGGCCAAGGTCAAGGGCGCCGGCGGCCAGCTGCTCACCGACCCGATGGACGTCATGGACGTCGGCCGGATGGCGATCGCGGTGGACACGACGGGCGCCGCGTTCGGCATCTGGCAGGCCCGCGCGCACACCGGCGCGCAGCTGGCCAACGCGCCGGGCACGGTCACCTGGAACGAGCAGATGAGCCGCGATTTCGAGGGCGCCAAGGCGTTCTACGCGGCGGTGTTCGGCTACGCGTACGGGGACATGAGCGGCGACGGGTTCAGCTACGCGACGCTGCTGCTCGACGGGCACGAAGTAGGCGGCATCGGCGGCTACCCCCCCGACGCGCCGGCGGGCACGCCCGCGGCCTGGACGACGTACTTCGGCACCGCCGACACCGACGCCGCGGTCGCGCAGGCGGTCAAGGCCGGCGGGCGCGTCATCCGTCCGGCCGCGGACAGCCCGTACGGCCGGACGGCGACGGTCACCGACGACCAGGGCGCCGTGTTCTCGCTGATCTCCATGCCGCCTGGCGAGTAGCCGCCGCGGGCGGCATCGTCCGGGAAGGGGACGCCGCCGCGCCGGGCGCCGAGCCCGGACGCGCCTAGCCGACGCCTAGCCGACGCCTAGCCGACCGGCGGCGTCCCGTGGGTGTGGAACGACTCGATCGTCTTCAGGCCCCACGCCTGGCCCTTGGCGCGCTCGGCCTGCGTCCAGGTGATCGTCTTCCAGTCCGGCGCGAAGATCAG
>JASHPP010000479.1 GCA_030038035.1 Trebonia sp. | reverse complement strand
GTCGCCTTCCTCGGCGCCTTCATCCTGCTGCTCGGCGTCCTCCGGTTCTGGTACCTGGCGACGATCGAGGGCGGCGACCCGGTGGCGGCGGTGGCGGGCGCGGCCCTGTTCACCGGGGCGACGGCCGTCTTCGTGTTCATCGGCTACCGCGCCCTGCGGGCGGCCGAGACGCCGCTGGCGTGGCGGGCGCGGCGCAGGGCCAGGGCGGCGTCCCGGGCGGCGCAGGAGGCGCGCGAGTCGGCCGACAGGGACACGGTGCACCGGGACCAGCTCGTCGACGCCTACCTGAGGCAGGTGCGGCGCGTGGCGCTGCGGATATGCCCGACCGCGCAACTGCCGATGCTGGAAGCCGCGGCCAGGGAGCACCTGCACGGGAAGGGAACCTAAGGTGCGGGCGCCAGCGCGGACCTTCTCCCGGCGCGCCGCAGCGCTGGGAGCACTCCTGATCTGCCTGTCGGGCTGCGGCTTGCTGCACGGATCCCGGTCGGCGCACAGCGGGACGCTGACCCTCCCCGCGGCCCGGCCAGCCGTGCTGATCGTGATCACCAACCCGGACTCGCCCGCGGCGATGCGGGAAACAGGGGCGCTCATCGCCGCGACCGCGCGGACCGGGGAGAAAGTGATCATACTCGGCGATGACGCCGGGGCCACCCTGGCGGCCTCGACTGCCCCGCCTCCTCCTGCTGTCCGGGCACCCGTCGCGCCTTCGCCGCTCGGGCCGGACCCGACAAGCTTCCAGCGGGCCCGCTATGCGACGGCGCTTTCGGAGTACCGGGCCGCCGTGCTGCGCGATAGGGCGACGCTCGGTGAACTCCAGCAGGCCGAACTGACGGCCTGGGCAACGCGCGTCCTCGATGGCGTTAACACCCAGCTGACCGCACAGCGTGACCAAGGCCCGGATATCGCGGCGAGCCTGGGCGCGGCGGCCGCGGACCTATGGAGCCTGCGGCAGACCGGTTACGGTGACGACACGGGAGCCGTCATCGCGATCGTGGGCATCGGCGAGACCGCGCAATCCGTCCCTGTCCCGCCCGCGGGGCTGCTGGGGAGCACCGTCGTGGTAAGCGACTTCCCGCCAAGCGGCGGCGGCGAAGCCGCCTGGCGGGCCAGCCTGATGCAGGCAGGCGCGAGCAAGGTCGTCCTGCTCACCGGCGCGGCCGGCGACCTGCTCGCACCGGCGGTCGGGCAGGCCCTTAACGGCCCGCTCACCGCCCCGCTGATCAGCGTCCTGTTCGGCCTCGGCCAGTACAGGCTCACCGCCGCCGCGCTCCCGCAGCTTCGCCGGCTGCTGCGGCTGCTGACCAGCCAGTACCCGGACGCCACGGCAACCATCATCGGCTACACCGACGACCTCCCGACTCCGGGCGGGAACCTGCGGCTCTCGCAGCTGCGCGCGCAGGCGGTTGCGAACTGGCTCACGGACCACGGGGTGGCGAGCTACCGGCTGCAGGTCTACGGCGAGGGGGCCACGGACCCGGTTGCCCCCAATACGCCGAACGGGCAGCCGCTCGACCGGCGTGTCGTCATCATCATCGATCCTGCCGTCTCGTAAGCGGCGCCGCGCAGAAGGCGCGCTGGACCGTCAGGTCAGCCGGCGTTCGGCGGCCCAGCGGGTGAGCTGGTGCCTGGAGGACAGCTGCAGCTTGCGCAGCACCGACGACACGTGGCTTTCCACGGTCTTGACCGAGATGTACAGCTCCCTGGCGATCTCCTTGTAGGTGTAGCCCTGGGCGATCAGCCGGAGGACCTCGCGTTCGCGGCTCGTCAGCTGGTCGAGCTCCGGGTCGAAGGACGGCTTGACGTCCTCAGGGGACGGGGCGGCGGCGAACGCGTCGAGCACGAACCCGGCCAGCCGGTGCGAGAACACCGCGTCGCCGCCGGCGACGCGCGTGATCGCGTCCGCCAGGTCGGCCGTGCTGATCGTCTTCGTCACGTAGCCGCGGGCGCCTGCCCTGATCACGGCGATCACGTCCTCGGGCGCGTCGGAGGCGGACAGCGCGAGGAACTTCACATCGGGGTGCTCCTTCTTCACCGCGGCGATGACGGCCTGCCCGCCGCCGCCCGGCAGGTGCACGTCGAGCAGCACCACGTCGGGAACGAGCCGCTCGATGAGCTCGATCGCGGGGGCGACATCCCCGGCCTCCCCGACCACCTCGACCTGGCGGCCGAGTTCGGCGCGCACGCCGGAACGGAACAGGCCGTGGTCGTCGACCAGGACCACGCGCGGCGGGGTCGCCCGCACCGCGCCGCTCACCGGGTGCTCCCTCCCGCCCCGGACCGCGGCTGCCCGGCCTGCGTCGCGGTCCGCGGCATCGTCAAGGTCACCTTCGTCCCCTCACCGGGTGCGGAGTTCACGATCGCCGAGCCGCCGTGCCTGGTCATCCGGCCGTGGATCGACTCCGCCAGCCCCTTCCTGTCGCCGGGAACCGCCTCCGGGTCAAAGCCCTTGCCGCGGTCCCTGACCGCTACCTCCACCTGGTCCGGCTCGACCTCGGCGTACAGCGAGACCACGCTGGCACCCGACCACTTCGCTGCGTTGACGGTCGCCTCGCGGGCCGCCGCGAGCAGGGCGGCGAGATCGTCGCCGAGCGGGCAGTCACCGACGGTCACCACTTCGACCGGAACCCCGTGCCTGGCCTCGACGTCCTGCTGGATCTGCCGGATGCCGGCGGCGAACGATGTCACGTCGGCGTCCCCGGGGGAGCGGCCCTCGAACAGCCACGATCGCAGCTCGCGCTCCTGCGCCCTGGCAAGCTGCACGACCTGCTGGGGGTCGTCGGCGCGGCGCTGGATGAGCGCGAGCGTCTGCAGCACCGAGTCGTGCACCCGGGCGGCCATATCGGCCCGCTCCTCCGCCCTGGCCCTGGCCTGCCGCTCGAGCACCAGGTCCCTGGCGATCCGCAGCCACCAGGGGCCGAGCAGCAGCACGAGCCCGCCGGCCGCAAGCATGACGCCGGCGAGCGGGCGCAGCATGGTGGCCTTCTCATGCGACGTCAGCAGCCAGACGAGCCCGCCGGCTATCAGCGCGACCCCCGCGATGATCCGGATCCACAGGCCGCGCCGCGCTTTGTCCCCGCTGGGGCCGAGGCTCTCCAGCGGTTCGATCAGGCGCCGCATCGCCGCTCGCTCGCTGCCGGACGCGTTCCGCCAGATGAGCGCGAGGCACGCCACGCTTACGACCTGCGGCCAGCCGTCGGTCTCGAGCAGGCCGTCGTTCAGCACGCCGGCCAGGAGCAGCAGCACGCAAAGGGCCGAGGCAAGCCCGACGGCCAGGGCGATGCCGCGGGAGTCGTGCCGCGCCCTGCTGCCGATGCTGGCTTCGGAGTCCTTCGCCGGGATCATCAGCCAGGCGCCGAGATAGAACGGAATCGCCCAGCCCTGGCTGAACAGCCCAAGGACGACGAACACGATGCGGACCGCCGTGGTGCTGAAGCCGCACCAGGCGGCGCAACCCGCCGCGACCCCGCCAAGCAGGCGGTCCTCCGGGTCGCGGCGCAGCGGTCCGCCGCCAGGGTGCCACCACCGGTGCGCCCGGCCGGGGCGCCGGGGCCAGTCAGGTGCCTCCTCCCCGCCGCGACCGGCGTGCCAGCTGCGCCCGCCCAACCGCTCACGGCGGTCGGCCCAGCCGGACCGCCCGGGACGGCCGTCCTGGTCGGTGAACCGGAACGGCGGCCACGTCGGTTCGCTCGGTTCCTGCACACGACCATCATCGCCCGCCGCACCCGGCCGGGGCCATCCGGGCTTACCCCGATGATCCCCTGACGCTGTCCCCTATCCGCCCCGTCCGGTGTCAGGGTTCTACCAGGGCAGACCCCCATACCGCGCCGCGGCGGGCGGACGCAGGCTTAAGTCATGAGCACTTCGACCATGAACACAGACCCGCAGCCAACGATCCCCGCCGGCCGTCCCCCGCTCCGCCGCGCCTACCACGGCCGCATGCTCGCCGGCGTCGCCGCCGGGATCGCCGACTACCTCGGCGTTGACGTCACGATCGTCCGGGTGGCTTTCGTGGTGTTCACCTTCCTTGGCGGCGCAGGCATCCCGGCCTACCTGGCCTGCCTGCTGCTCATCCCCGAAGAGGGCACCGACGAGTCCATCGCCAGCTCGCTGCTCGACTCCTTTCAGCACGGATCACGGTAGGAGGGCCGCGCAGATGTCTCCCACCTCCGGCCAGCAGTGGACGCGGCGGATCCGCTACTCCGACCAGCACATCCGCGTCTCTGACGCCGAACGCAACGCGGTCGCCGAGCGCCTCGCCGCCCATTACGGCGACGGCCGGCTCGACCAGGCCGAGTTCGACGAGCGGGTCAGCCAGGCGATGGCCGCCAAGACCCGCGGCGACCTTGACGGCCTGTTCGACGACCTC
>JASHPP010000053.1 GCA_030038035.1 Trebonia sp. | reverse complement strand
TCAAGGTCATGTACCCGCTTGCCGACGTGCCGGTCCTGCAGCTGTCCATCCCCACCCAGAACCCGGCGCGGCTGCTGTCGCTTGGCGAGCGGCTGCGGCCGCTGCGGGAGTCGGGCGTGCTGATCATCGGGTCCGGGTTCCTCACGCACGGCCTGCCGTTCCTGACCAGGGATGACTTTACCGCCGGGCACGTGCCGTGCTGGTCGGCGGACTTCGACCTGTGGGCGGCGGACGCCCTGGAGCGCGGCGACGTCGAGACGCTGGCCCGATTCCGGAAGGCGCCGGGGATGCCGTACGCGCACCCGACGGCGGACCACTTCCTGCCCCTGTTCGTGACGCTGGGCGCGGCGGAAGACCCGGGCAAGCCGGTGGACACGGTCATCGACGGCTACTGGATGGGCCTGGCGAAGCGCTCGTTCAAGGTGAGCTAGCGCCGCGTCGGGCTCGGCCTTCGGGACTCGGGGCCTGCGTCACGTCCGGCTGCTGCCGTTCCAGTGCAGGATCAGCGGTCCCTTGGCCGTCGAGCCGACCGCCCAGGCGTTGCCCGCCGACGTCGCCGTCACGTCCACCAGGGTCCCGGCCAGGGACAAACCGGTACCGCTTGACGACGCCGCCCCGGAAGCGGAGGCGGAAGCGGAGGCGGCTGAGGCGGTGGTGGCCGCGGCCAGGCACCCGGCCGCGCTGAGCAGGGCGGCCGCGGCGACGGCCGTGACCGAACGCGTGGCAAATCTGGGTACCGGTTCCATAGCCTCCCCCCGGCGGTGGTGGCGGCCCGGCGGTGGCGACCGGGCCGTTGGCGCAGCCGGCCCGATACGGCCGGGCCGTTGGCGCAGTCGGCCCAGTCAGGCAGGGCCGTCCCCGGCATTGGGGCTAGGGGCGGCTAGGGGCGGTTCAGGAAGTCGCGCACCCGGGCCGTGTACGGCGAGCTGTCATAGCTGGCCACGTACGCGCCCGCCATCCGGACCGGGTCGCCGAAGAAGTAGTACTCATACAGCGCCTGGCGGCCCGCGAACGCGGAGATACACGTGTCCCACACCAGGCGGAACAGCCGGACCCGCTCCGCGCCGGTCAGCGTCGCCGCCTGCAGGTAGGTGCCGATGTCGTCCGCGGCCGGGCCGGTCACGTCGGCCTCCGTCGGCGTCGCCATCAGCCCGGAGGCGCCGAGCTTGCGGAGGATCTCAGGGAACCGCTGGTAGAGCCTCGGGTACAGGTTGCGAGCGGCGTTGAGCGGCGCCCAGGCCGGGGTCAGCACCCCGTAGGCGTTGACGGCGGCGTCCGCCTCCGCGGCCCGGCCGAACGCGCGCAGCATCTCCAGCGTCGCGATGATCTCCGCCAGGTCCGCCTGGACGTGCTGGAACTGGCCGATGCCGATCGCCTCCACGAGCAGCGAGGTGACGCCGAGGATGTACTCGGTCTTGGCGGTGGTGCGGGCCACCACCTGGTGCGTCATGTGCTCGATCGCCGAGGTGGCCGTGTAGAACCCGTTGCACAGCTCCGGGTCGCCGAGCGTGAAGCACCGCTCGTACGGCACGTGCACGTCGTCGAAGATCACCACCGCGTCGGACTCGTCGAACCGCGAGCCGAGCGGGTGGTCGAAGTGCGAGCGGCCGTAGTCGAGCGGCTCGCGCGCGAGGTACCGCAGGCCGGGAGCGTCGGACGGGACGGCGAACGCGAACGAGTACGGCTTGTCCTCGGGCGTGCCGCGCAGCACGGTCGAGGGGAAGACGAGCAGCTCGTCGGCGAACGGGCCGATCGTGGCGAGCATCCGCGCGCCGCGGACCGTGATGCCGTTGTCGTCCTCGCGCACCACGTGCGCCATCAGCGCGCCGCCGCCTTGCTGGCTGCCCGCCACCGCGCGGTTGGCCTGCGGCGGGATCAGGGTGTGCGTGCAGAGCAGGTCCTCCTCGCGGACCTTCTCGTAGTAGCTGACGATGTTGGCGGCGAACGCCGGGTCCGCCTGGCCGAACCAGTCGGCGGCCGACGCCAGCGCCATCAGCGCGCTGTTCAGGTAGTCGCCGGTGCGGCCAAGCATCCCCAGCGACCGGTCGGCCCAGAGCTTGAACGCCCGGCGGCGCAGCTCAAGGTCGGGTTGCGTGCGCGGGATCAGGAACGACGTCGCCACCGGCTGGCCGGTGGCGGGCGAGAGGTACGTCAGCACCTCCCGGTAGACCGGATCGTGCTGCATGTCGAACAGTTCCGCGTAGCTGCGCACCACGTTGCGGAAGGCCGGGTGCTCGGCCAGGCCGCCTGTCAGCGTCTCCCCCTGGATCTCCACCTGCGTCCGGGTCCTGGCCAGCCGGTCCAGGAACTGCGCGCCTGTGCGTGCGGGCATGGTCCTCAGCCTAATGACTTGCGGGCGCAGCGGACAGATGGTTGCCTGGTCAGGTGAGTGACCGGTGACGCGCAGGTCGGCGGCCCAGTGGGTCACATACCTGCTTGAGCCGAAGAACTGGATCATCGCCACCGTCATCGCGGTCGGCTGGCGCGCTGACGGGGTGGCGGGCCTTGGCTGGGGACTGCTCGCGGCCTTTTTCGCGGGCGTGCTCCCCACGCTGTTCATCACCCGCGGGATCGCGCGCGGCCGCTGGGACGACAGGAACGTCGGCGCCAAGCGGCCCCGGCTCATCGTCCTCGGGTTCATCCTCGCGTCGGTGACGGCCGGCCTGGTGCTGCTCGCGGCGCTCGGCGCCCCGCCCGAGCTGACCGGGTACTTCGGCTGCATGCTCGGCAGCGTCGCGGTGCTGACGGCGATCACGACCGTCTGGAAGATCTCGATCCACTGCGCGGTCGCGGCGGGGTCCGCGACGATCCTGACGCTGCTGTTCGGCCCGGCGCTCGCGCCGGCGTACCTGCTCGTCGCGCTCACCGGCTGGTCGCGCGTGGCGCTGAAGGACCACACCACCGCCCAGGTGATCGCCGGGTCCGTGCTCGGCGCGG
>JASHPP010000478.1 GCA_030038035.1 Trebonia sp. | reverse complement strand
GAGTCGCGACACTTGCGCTTGCGTGCCGAGATTGGCCTTCTCCGCGATTTCTCGCTGAGTCAGGGTAGGGTCGTGAAACTTGTAGTAGGCGGCCAGCAGAGCCTCACGGCTAGGCATTGAAGACATGCGAACCTCCAGTCGCGTGCGCTTCGGAGCCGGTGTTTGGTTGCCGCGCCTCACGATTGACCCACCCGAACAGCCTGAGGTGGCAGCGAGGCGCGAACGTACGGCCTGCGGTGAGCGCCGGCCACGACGCGCTTGCGAGGAGGTCAGGGTGAAGCCAGGTCAAGGCGTCATGCGATGTTCCGGCGGAGCCGCGCGCAGCCACCCGAGTGAGGCCGAACCCTATCGTCATGGCGCGATATTACCGACACGTTAATATGTTCGCAAGATTAGAACTAAAAATGAGTATTTATACAGATCGAATCTGCATAACGACATCGTATGCCAGATGTATGAATATGTGGTACCCGTTGGCATATTTTGACCGCGCCCATCACGTGTATGCGGGCCAGGCGCTACAGCGATACGGCGGCGCAACGGCGTGGCCGTCCGCCTCCGAGCCACGCGCACGTGAGGCCGATCGCAGCGACGGAGGACGACACCGCCCGCCGGCCGCAAACCCGGGGATCGACCGCGGGCCCTCATCACCCGTGATCGCTACGTCTTGTGCACGGCGTCGGGCGACCCGGGAGAAGCCGTCAGCGTGTGTCAAACCGCCCTTCGCTTACAAGTCTGGGCGTTGCCGATGCGGCGCCGTACCGGTGTGAAAAAATGGCGGTGGTGCCGCCCGTGACTCCGTTCGTTCCTTCGCGGATGAGGCCGGTTACAAGCCGTAAGGTCGCGAACACCCGGCTGAGCTGAGACAGGTCTGCCAATCTCGGCCGGCACTCCCACGGCGCCGCCACCCGCCTCTGTCAGCGGCGGAGGATGTCGCGAAGGTGCTGCACGGACCATCGCCGGTCGAACAGCGTGGGGTCGTTCCCGTCCTCGGTGCGAAGGTGCTCGATCAAGGTCACATAGTCGTCGAGGTCGAGCGTCCTGATCAGGGTGAGCAAGTCGGCCGCCTCGCCAGTGACGGGGGCGATCGGTGCGACGAGCCGGTCGTAGAGTTCCACGACCTGGCGAACCATCGCCAGGTGGCGCGCCCCGGGCGTGACGGAGGGAAAATTCGTCGCGGCGAAGTCCTCGGTGAAGACAATCGGCTCGACCGCCAAGGCCTGTGGCCCGTAGCGCTGGGCGAGATGGATGAGCAGCTCGACGTCGAAGGTCTCGTTGAACGACATCATCTGCCGGATGACCGGGCCGAGCGCGGCCCCGTCCAAGGCCTTGAAGCCGGCCTGGGTGTCGAGCACATGGGCCAGCGCCGGGATGAGCGAGGATCGCACGAAATGACGGAACAGGACGATGATCTTGTCAGGCTTGTCGCCGGTGCTGTGCGGCTCGGTGACCGGCCCGTCGGCTCGGACCAGCACCGCCCCGTCGATGCCGTAACGCTGGCCGAGCGCGCCGACTATCTTGTCACCGGCCACCACCGGGGCCGCCAGCGAGCCCAGCTGGGCCAGGTTCGCGGACAGATCTGCGTCGGTATAGCAGACCACATGATGATGATCGGCGCCGTTCGCCTGCGCTGGACCCGTCCCGACTGCGGCGGCCAGCCCGGCCAGGATCGACCCGCCCTTGCGGGACTGCTCGGTCGAGGTCAGCCGGTCGAATGCAGGGTTGATCGGGACGTCACCCTCGATCACCTCGGCCAGCCTGAGCACCGTCACGCCGCGGTGCCCTTCCCTCGGGTAGCCCTCGTCCGCCGCGATGTCTGTCATGAGGTCGGCACTCGAGGGCCGGTCCGGGCATCCGTCATCGCAGGCGATGATGCTCCACGTGACGCTGGGCAGGCCGTCGGTCAGCCAATCGAGCTGACGGACCTTGGTCCGCACGAAGTCCTCCCCATGCGGGTGCGCTGCACGGGGGACCATCCGGCCCGTCTCACCGTACATGGCCCACACCACGGTCAGGTGGATCGGCCCGATGAGCTTGCTCAGCCGCTCCCGCGCGCGAACCGCGGCAATCGCTTCGGCCGCTACCGCCTGGCCATGGCCGGCCGCGACGCTTTCCGCAGTCGCGCGGCCTTGGACCAAAGCGGAGGCCACGTCGAGCACCGCTTGGTTCTGCTCGGAGTCCGTGAGGTCACGCGCGGGTCCCAACGCCTTTTCCATAGGCACATAATGCCAGGGCGCCGGTATCTCCTAATTCCCTCGACCCGAACGCTCATGGCTTTGGCGACCTGCTCACCCGGATGCGGGCCTGCCGCGGCGCCGAGGTGGGCTAGCCAGCCGTCCCGGGCGTCCCGGGCGTCCCGGGCGTCCCGACGCCCATCTCGATCAGCGGCGATGCGGCCGGGTTGAGCCAGCGCAGGACCTGGAGCAGCTCGCCCGCCGGCAAGGTCACACAGCCCGCTGTCGGCATGCCGATGTTCACGTGCAGGAAGATCGCGCTGCCGAGTCCTGGCGTGCGGGCCGTGTTGTACCCGATGACGGCGCCGTAGTCGTAGGCGGACACGTCCATCGGCTCGGGGTCGGCGCCCGGGTTGGCGTAGCGGTCATCCACCCACTCGTTGTACAGCGGGCTGGCGGGGTCATCGTCCCAGACGTCGTACGGCTGCACCCTCCGGTACGGGAAACGTACCCCTGGGTCGGGGTCGACCCCGAAGAAGAACCCGAAGCCAAACGTCCCGGAAGGGGTGCGGCCGTCGCCTTCCCGCTTGGCGCCGGGCGGGGCCATCCCGTTGCGTCCGATCCACGCGGTCCACGGCCCGAGGACCCGGCGCCACTGCCCGTCTACCCGCTGGTAGGCGGTGAATTCCGCCTGCGTCGCCCCGTACGACGCCGCGATCACCGTGACAAGCTGGCCGCTGGCCCGCCTGGCGGCCAGCGCCGCCGGGTGCGTCGGCGGCGCCGGGTCCGCCGACGGCGCAGCGGGGGACGTGACGGCGATCGCGCCCGGCGTCCGGATCACATGCCGCGGTGCTAACTGGGCATGGGCGGCCCCATGGGCGGCCCCGGCCGCCGCGCACCCGCAGCTGCCGAGGACAGCGGCGGCCAGGACCGCGCCCGCTAGGCCCGTCCGGACTCGCACTGCTTCCCACCTCCGCCGCGCGGTGCCCGCCCGGGCACGGTCGCGCACCGACAACGGTACTGCGGGAGATCGCCATTGGCAGGTGCGGGTGAGGCCAGTGTGGCACAAGTGTTTACAAAACGAAGATGGCGGCGACATAGACCACATCGGTTAAGAACGCAACGGGGGAGACGACCGCAATGACCCAGACGACCACGCCGGACCGGACCGTGCTGACCGACAAGGTACTCTCGCAAGCCGTCTTCACGGCGACCATCGACGCCCCGATCGCCGCGATCGACATCGCCGACTGGCTGCGCACCCTGCCCGACAAGGAGTACCAGCGCTGCGCGCCGCCCGACCACAAGTCGGCAGGCTATACCACGACCGACGACGGCCGGCCGATGTCCATCAACGTCGAGATGATCGGCACCGGGCTGGTCGTACAGCATTACGTGTACGAGACCGCCGACAAGGACCACTGCCACATGGTGTCGATCTCCGACGTGCTCACGCCTGACGGGTGGACCAGCTGCCAGGTCATCTGGGACCTGAAGGCCGACCCGATCGACGGCACGACCAGCAAGTACACCAACACGGTCACCAGTCACCCGACCGCCGAGTTCATGGACTTCATCGCCAGTCACGGGCTGACCTTCGCAGCGGCCGCCGCCGCCCGTCAGGCCGCATCCAGTGATCACTGCCGCCGCGAGACGCCGCTTTACGCCGCGAGCATCGGCCGGCACGCGAATATGAAATAGGTAGTCTCGGCCGGCGGCGGCGGGTCGGGGTCACGCTGTCTCCGGATTATCTCCGCGGCGGCCACCGGTGACCGCGCGTTCGATGCGTCCCAGCCGCTCAGTGATGCCGGCTATCTCCGGCGGAGGTTCTCCCCGCGCTGCGCGCTCCAGGATTGAGCGCACATAGCTGGTGTAGCGGACGTGCCTGGCCTTGGCCTGGAGCTTGAGCTGGCTGATCACGTCAGTGGGCAGGCGTAGGGAGGTGGTGGCCATCGGCTGCGGTTCGACCCACTCGCCGTATTCCATCTCAGTGCTGGTGTCGTGCGAGGTGCAGTAGCTGGCTAGCTGCTCAAGCTCTGCGGCGGCCCGGGGAAGCTGCTCGTTGCGCTTAGTCATGGTTATCGTGCCTTCCTGCGGAAGGTCTTCTTCTCGGCATCGGTCATATCGCGAGCGGTGACGAGATCATGCGCGGGCGACCCGCAGCATGGTTGCGGTGGTCTATGGGCCTCGGCAACTGAGATGAAGGAACCGCCGGTGCAGCCCTCATTCCGCACCGCGCTCGGTCAGCTGCCACCGGCAGCCCGGCGTTTCCCCTGAAACCGTGAAGACTTCTCTTTCGGTGATCACGGCCGGGGTGGGCTGTCCTTCTTGTGCCTGCGTTCGGTCAGGGCAGTCTGGGACCTGTAATACTCACCGCATTGGGACCAGGGCAAGGCATCGGGGGCGAGGACACTGTGATCGATCCGGGTTCGGAGACGTCCGGGTTCAGGACTTGGTCGGGGGCCTACCAGTTCACCGCGCGCCGGCTGGTCGCCGCGCGGACAATCCAGGACGTACGCCGTGCCGTCGCCGCGGGCGGCCGCGTTCGCGCGCTCGGGACCCGGCACTCATTCAACGACCTCGCCGACAACGGGGCCACCCTCGTGACCGTGACAGGCATCGCGCCCGATCCCGTTCTGGATGAGTCCTCGCGGACGGTGACGGTCGGAGCCGGGACCACGTACGGGGCGATCGCCGCGTGGCTGCAGGAGCGGGGCTGGGCCCTGGGCAACCTGGCCTCGCTGCCGCACGTCTCCATCGCCGGCGCGATCGCCACCGGCACTCACGGGTCGGGGAGCGGCAACCGCGTCCTGTCGGCGGCGGTCGCCGGGCTGGATTATGTGGACGCTGACAGCGAACTCCGGCACGCCGGACGCCCCGACCCGGATTTCGACGGGATGCCGGTCGGGCTTGGGGCGTTCGGCATCGTCGTGCGCGTCACGTTGGACGTCGAGCCGGCCTACCTGGTCAGGCAGGATGTGTACGCCGGCCTGTCCTGGGATCGCGTGCTCGCCGACCTGGACGGCATTATGTCGGTCGGCTACAGCGTGAGCCTGTTCACCGACTGGAGCGGGGAATCGGTTCAGGCGTGGGTCAAGCGCCGGGTCGCTGGACCGGACGACGCCGTGCCCGCAGAACTCTTCGGGGCACACCGGGATCCAGGGCCGGCGCGGCTCGCCGATTCCCCTGTTGACAATCTCACGGTGCACGGCGCGGCCGGCCCCTGGTCGCAGCGGCTCCCGCATTTCCGCGCCGATGTCAGGCCGAGCAACGGGGACGAGATCCAGTCGGAGTACTTCGTGGCCAGGCGTCACGGGCCGGCGTGCCTGGCCGCCGTCCGGCGGCTGGCTTCCCTGGTGACGCCGCTGTTGCTCGTAACCGAGATCCGCGCGACCGCCGCGGACGGCCTGTGGCTGAGCGGATCGTACGATCGCGAGACACTGGCCATCCACTTCACCTGGCGCAACCGCCCCGGCCCAGTCGATGGCGCGGTGCGGGAAGTCGAGGCGGCACTGGCGCCGTTTGCGACCCGGCCGCACTGGGGCAAGGTCTCGCACATCGAAGCCGAAAAGCTCGAACCGCTGTACCCCCGCCTTCGCGACGCGCGGGCCTTGTTCGAACGGCTCGACCCGCAAGGGCGGTTCAGCAACAGCCGCCTGGAAAGACTCGGGGTCCGCGCGATCCGCTGACCGTGCCCGAGAACAGCAAGCGTTTCCGTCAACCCCGTTGCCAGGAGGGTGTCGCGAAACCCTCCGGTGCGGGTCAGGGGATCTCACGGCCGACCGGCGCGAGGGCGTACCCCAAGATTCCGTGATGGTTACCCCAGTCAAGCAAGGCGGAGCGGTCCCCTGCCCAACCATCTATTAACTCGCGAGGGCAGCCGGACCAGGCCTTGAATTAACAATCCTCCCTGCCGCCTCGAGGTTGGGCGTGCCCTGCTCAAGAACATCACAGGTTGTCCATAGGCGGCTCCTGCCATTCCTTCTAGCGAGTTGTGGCAGATATCCACATCTTCGCCAATCTTGCTCGTCCAGGTGCCGTCCTCTAGCTGCCTCGCAGCGTGCCTGGGCCTGCCGTTGGGCCAGGCAAAGATGGCCGCCTTCTCGATGCCATCCTCAAGATCGCCGGTGGCACACGGCTCATATCCTTCGGTGGCCAACGCTTGGGCAAACGCTTCAAGGGTTACTGTGTACGGAACCCCCTCCGGCCAGTAATAGGGGCCACGGCGCTCGCCTTGCACGCCCGGCCACCAGAAGCGATGCGTGTCGCCCACGGCCCATGCGATGCAATTATAGTCAAAATCAATTTCACTTGTGATCCTGAAACCTTGCTCGCTTACTTTGGGAAAATGTCCGGCTACCTCTGCGTCATCCATCTATGAGTCCGTGGCTGCGCCCCCAGGCTAGCCACGCCTCCACGGCTCCGCCTACGGTGGTCTGGGCTTCCGTAACGTCCTCGCCGGTAATCGCCGTGAGCGCCCAGAACCAATGATGATGAGACTGCGTGAGGTCTTTCAGGATGAAGGGCAGTGCTTGCGGCCCGAGCCCTATGATCCGCTGATAAGCCGGATGGAAGACGATTCGCTCGACATCCGATTCGATTGAGGTTTCCCTAAGCCACTGAGCTGAGAGAGCGTTGAATATTTGCTCAACTCCATGATCGGATGGTTGCGGAGATGGAGGTGACGTAGGTCGGACAGTAATCAGGGTTTCGCTGAAAGTGAAGGTCTGAGGTGCTAGCGTTGAGTCGATTGATACTTCGTCTGTGTCTCCGCCTTGCTGCCAGTGCCACGCTCGCGGAGCTTCCGTGATTGTCATCGTCACGGCAATCAACTCTCCCCGCGAAGGCTATCGGGTGCTTCGACGGACATCACGTTCGTCGATCGAGCCGCATACACTGGATTGCCTTCCGCATCCTGGGCACCCGGAACACGATATACGGCAGCCAAAACCAGTCTCAGCCGCAAAGTGGCCCCGTCTGCAAGACGGTACTCGTTCCAGGACTCCTGGACAGGCTCGAAACCGACTTCGTCTACTTCGATCTCGCCGCTGCCTGGCATGTTAATTCGTGGCACCGTCACCCCTTCTGTCAGTCTCGGTCTCTGGGCAGAGACGCTTGCCGCGGGCAGGTCGGACAGTCTCATGGGACCTTGCGATGCTTACGACGCCACAGCCACCATTCGGCATCAAAGGCATCGGGTCCGACCCGCACTATAAGAGTCCACTCTGCGCGACTGTCGCCCCGTCCGGTCTCGAAGCGGCGGGCGATCCGCCGTACGGCTGAACACAGCCTCTGCCAAGGGTGTTGCCGACTCTGCCTGCACCGCTACCGCCTGCCCCTTACCCCACCAAGGGAACGTCTGTCAACCAGCCTTGCGGCGTGTCGTACTCAACAACGTAACACGAGAAACTAGACAGGTTGTCGTGCTGAGAGGGACATGCTAACCGCGTCAACGCAAACGAGGATGGCTGATCTTGGTCTACCCACGGGGACCTCGTAGACGATCCACGGCGCGCGGCGTGATCGCCGCTCCCTGTCGAGCGCTTCGAGCGTGTCAAGCAGGTCTTCCAGTTCGTACCGGCTGATGACGGTCTCGCCGACGTCCACGGGCATGACGGCCTGCCACCAGCCACGGCCACGGCCACGGGTGATCCTCACGCCGGGGTGGGCAGCCCCGCACGCCGCGCCGGGGCACCTGGTCCACGTACTCGGGATCGCCTGCGACCATCATGCCCGACACGCTACTCATTCAAGATGCTCTTGTATAGCTCTATCGGAGCTTTATGATAGCTACCGGAGTCATCTGTGCAGGTCGGGGGTAGCTATCGTGCTGACCGTGAGCGAGATCGAGGCGGCCGGCGGGCGTGACGCGGATCTTGCCTACATGCGCGTGGCCGGCGACATCGCCTCGCGGATCGGCTCAGGCGAGCTGAAGCCGGGCGCGCGGCTGCGCAGCGAGCGGGACCTTGCCGAGCACTACGAGGTCTCCTACGGGACCGTGCGCCGCGCGATGGAAGTGCTCCGCGAGCGCGGCCTGATCACCACGATTCACGGGCGCGGCACGTTCGTCTCAGAAACACGCCAGTCAATGCAGCCATGAAGCACAACGCCGGGCGCGTGTCAGTGACCGCGCCCGGCGTGGCGTGCCGCGTCCGCGACGTGACCGGTGGGACAATCACTCCGCAGCGGCAACTGCGAGTTCTACACGTACAGCCCGTCAACGGGCATGACGGCCGGCGTTCACACGCTGGACTGCTGCGGCGGCCTTCGCACGCTCCGCTCCGCCGCCGACGCGGTAGCAAGACAACAACCTGGAGAACCTGGACAACCTACCCCCCCTGCTGATTCGCCGTAGGCGAGGTCGGCGGCCTGGCTGATCCGGAACGGCGTTGACCGCTGAGGTTCCTCGCTGGCGCTCGGGTGGCAGGCGTGCCCATGGCGACTGCGATGCAGTCGGCAATGAAGGGGATCACCGTCCCGGCATTTGTATCGCAGACCCCTGCTAGGCAACCGGCGCGGGCAGGGACTGCTCGGTCCAGATGACCTTTCCTGTCGTCACATTCCTGGTCCCCCAGCGGTCACAGAGCGCGGCGATCAGCTGCAGGCCGCGGCCGCCCTCGTCGGTCCAGGACGCCCGCCGGGGGCGCGGCGTGGTCAGGCTGCCGTCGAACACCTCGCAGACAAGGCTGCGGCTGCGCAGCAGCCGCAGCCGGTACGGACCCCGCGCATGCCGGACCACGTTCGCGA
>JASHPP010000477.1 GCA_030038035.1 Trebonia sp. | reverse complement strand
AGCTGGCCAGGCCGTTGGTGGCGGTGTTGCGGGACAGGCTCTCGATCCCGGCCCATCCCGCACCGCTGTTGACCACGCCGATGGCCTCCAGCCGGTCGAACGCCGGAACCGTGGCTTCGTACTCCGCGCGGAATTGCTCGTAGGGACGGCCGGTCGCGATCGCGATGTGCCGGACTGTCCTGGGTGTGACGGTGATTGCAGACATGCCGCCGAGCCTGCCCGCTGCCACGCCGATCGCGCGTGACTGGATCAGGTGATTAATCCGCCCGGCAGTGCACCGGCGGGAATGGCCCGGATAAGTGATGCGCGCCGCGACGGCTTACGCCGAGGCTGGGCCTCTCACCCAACGACGGAGATGAAGCCATGAAATTCGCGAACTACATCCGCTATGTCCAAGACGCCGACGCCGTCGCCGCGATCCGTCCGGCGCACCGCGCCTACCTGCACGGCCTGCTAGAACGCGGGCAGCTCGCGGCCTCGCCGAGGCCGACCCGTACACCCTCGGCGGCGTGATCAAGCACCAGACGATCACCCCATGGGTGCTGGTGTACTCAAACCCCGGGTTGCTCGAGCAGCCGGGCGAGTGACTAACTAAGCGGACTGGCGCTCGCCGGCCAGCCGGGCCAGCTCCACGCGGGACCGGATGCCGAGCTTGGCGAAGACGTGCCGCAGGTGCGAGTTCACCGTGTGCGCGGAGATGTAGAGGCGCTCGGCGGCCTCGCGGTCCGTCGCGCCGCCGGTAACCAGCCGGACGACGGCGAACTCGGAGGCGGTCAGCTCCGGCCACTGCGCCGCCGCCGTGTAGGGGCGGCCGCCCGCGCGCGGCGCCCCGCGCTCGCGGAGCAGGCGCCGGACACGCGCCGCGTCCCGTTCGGCGCCCGCCGCCGACTGAAGCATGAGCGCCTCGTCCAAGTAGCCGACCGCCTGGTCCTTCGCCCGCTCCGGGAGCAGCCGGCCAGCATCCTCAAGCGCCACCGCGCGCACCAGCGGCCTCGGGTCGTCATGATAGGCGTGGACAGCCGCCACGGCCCGTTCTGCATCATGATCTTGAAGTGCGCGGACGTGCAGGGCAGCGGCAGACAGGCCGGGAAAGCCGGGACTGGCGCCGGCCGCCTTTTCCAGCAGCCCGGTGACCGAGGCGGCGTCCGACCGCTGCCCGGCTGCGAGCAGCCGCCGGACAAGTTCCACGGTGTCGCAGTGAGCGATCGGGCTGCACGCGTGCACGTACCCGGGCGCGAGCACGTCGAGCAGGTCCGGCCCGATAGGGCGGCCGTCCAGCCGGACGGTTAGCCAGGCGCCCAGCCGCCTCGTGGTCTCGCAGCCGGTGGCGCTGCCGAACAGTGCCGCCGCATCGCGGCGTGCTGTCCTTAGCGCCGCTGGGTCTCCGACGCGCAACGCGATGTCGCCGAGAACGTAGGTGGCGATGTGGTTGAGGTAGCCGAAGTTCCCATCGCCGATCTCGTCGGACATGTCCAGGATCGCCTCGGCTTCGGCGCGGGCGTCGGCGAGCTGCCCGGCCGACAGCCGGGCCCGGCACCGCAGCATGGACCAGATCCGGATGTTCTTTGCTACGTTCTCGGCCTCGCGGGTACCCGCCTCGATGATCGAGTGTGCCTCGTCCAGCCGCAGCTCCGAGATCAGCAGCAGCGACTTCCACGTCTGCGGCAGCCACAGCCGCAGGTCTTCCGCCTCGTGCTCACGCGCGACCGCCTCGGCCGCCAGGCTGATGGCGCCCCGCCAGTCGCCCTCGGCGAAGGCGAGCAGCGCCCTGGGCACGAAGGTGACGATCTCAGCAGCGGGGTCACCGATGGCGGCCGCCTCCGCGATCGCGTCCGCGACAGGCGCGGCGGCCGCGCGCGCGTCGCCACTGATGTCCAGGCCGCAGGCCATCAGCGACAGCAGTTGCACACGAAGCGCAGGCGGGACTCCCGGCAGCCGCAGGGCCGCCTCGCACTGCTCGGCGACCGTCGCAGGGGCGTACTGAGTCATCAGCATGCCGATGCTCAGCCGCGCCTGCGCCTCGGCGGCCGGGTCGGCGAGGTCACCCGCGGAGGAGGCCATCAGCCTCGCCGCCTCGGCGGCCCGGCCCGCCTGCACGAGAAGGTCGATGGCCTGTGCGACGGCCTGGCCGCGTTCCGGGGCGCCGCGCCCGGTGAGGTCCAGGGCACGCCGGGACAAGGGCACCGCCACCGCCGGGGACACCTGCCCGATTTGCGCCGCCGCCCGTCGCAGCAGGCCGGCGGAGGCCACGTCGCCGGGCTCGGCGACGTCCATGACCAGCTGCGCGACGTCGGCGGCCGACGACCCTTGCCGAAGCATCACCTCGATGGCGGTACGGCGCATGCTGCGCCGGACGGCTCCCGGCACGCTGGCGTCGACCGCCTCGCGCACCAGGTCATGCCGGAACCTCAGCCTGTCCCCGTCCTCGGCCAGCAGACCCGCCGAGATAACCTCCCGGATCTCGCCGCGCAACTCCAGCGGCGGCCTGCCGAGCAGGCCGGCCAGCTCGTCCAGGGAGAAACTGCGCCCCAGGACCGAGGCCATCTCCACCGCGTCCCTGGCGGGCGCGGTCAGCCGCGCCAGCTGGCCGGCAACGGTGCCGACGAACCGGCGCGGCAGGGTGGCCCCGGCTGCCAGCACCGCAGTGCCTGCGGCGACCCGCACAAGATGTTCATCGCGCAGCCCGCTCAGCAGCTCGGTCAGCAGGAACGGCTGGCCATCAGCCCGGGTAAGGACCCGCAGCAGCGCCTCATCGGGCTCGCCGCCGAGCATGTCGTGCGCGACCTGCGCGACCGCGGCCTCATCCAGCGGGCCAAGGCGGACCTCGGCGGCGCCCGCCGCTTTCAGCCGGCTGACCGCTTCCCCCGCGGCCTCCGCCAGCTCCCCGTCGCGCAGCGCAAGCAGCCAGCTGATCCGGTGCGTGGCCAGCCGCCTGGACAGCGTGACCACGGCACCGGCCGTGGCGGCGTCCGCCCACTGCAGGTCGTCAACGACGATCAGCAACGGAAACCGGTGCGCGGCTTTCTCAAGGGATTCCTGCACCTCGCGCAGCAGCCACAGGCGCTGGTCAGGAGACTGGCTCAGGGCGTGCAGCCGGGCAGCATCGACCGGAGGATCCTCGGCGGAGACAAGGGCATCCAGAATCGCCCCGAGCGGCACCGCTCGCGCCGCGGGATCCCCGCCACCGCAGAACACCCGGACGCCCATGTCCGGCGCGAGACTAGCGGACTCCGCGAGCAACATAGTCTTCCCGGCGCCCGCCGGACCGCTGACGAGCACGACGCTGCCGCGCCCGGCGCCGAGCGCATCCAGCTGCCCGCGCAGCACGTCAACCTGCGGCTCCCGGCCACGCAATCTGGGAAGCACCGGGCCATCGTAATCGAACTCGGCCTGCTTAGCCGCTTGGGCTTGCGCTGTCTCCGCCCGCTGGCATGCAGCCCGGCCTGCCCATCGTCGGCAGGCAAGACCTACACAGATGCGGGCAGCCAGCCCCACGGGTGCGTTCCCCACCCCGGAGAGAACTCCTCGCCCGCCTTCAGCGTGTAGACAGGGACCAGTCCGTATCCGCCCCGGAACACCTGCCCGGTGGTGTCAGTGAACGTGAAGTCGCCCTCAGCAACGTCGATGATGCTCAGGTCGGCGTCCCGCCCGACCGCGATAGCCCCGAGTTCGTCTTGCTGGCTGAGCGCCCTGGCCGCACTAGAGGTGGTTGCCTTGACCACGTCAGCCAGCGTGTAGCCAATCGACATGAACTTGGC
>JASHPP010000476.1 GCA_030038035.1 Trebonia sp. | reverse complement strand
GCCGCCGCCCGGCCCGCGCTCGCGGCCGCCATGTCCGAGGACGCGGGCGTGCTGCGGGACCGCGAGGGACTCGCGCGGCTTGTCCGGACACTCGAACGCGTGGAGGGTGCGCGGCGGGAGTCGGGGGGGATCGTTCGGGATAGGAATTGTGATCTTGACCTTGCCACCGAGGAAGCGACGAACCTGCATGCGGTGTCCGCGCTGATCGCGGAGGCCGCGCTGGCGCGGGCGGAAAGCCGGGGCTGCCACCGGCGGCGGGACGCGCCGGGGATGGCCGCGCAGCCCCGGCACACGCTGGCCCGCTGGGACGGGCGGCGGCTGCGCGTGACCGAGGAGGCAGTGTGACTCAGGAGACGGGGATGGCCGTGCAGACGAACCTGGAGCGGACTGACTGGGCGCCCCTGGCCGACCACACGGTCGCGGCGCTGCGCGCGGCGGGGCTTGACCCCTCGGCTGCCGAACGAGCCGTGCGGACCGCGCTCGACGAGGACTTCAGGTACGGGCCGGACCTCACAAGCGCGGCGACCGCAGGGGACGCGCCGCTGCGCGCGCAGGTCGTGGCGCGCGAGCAGGGCGTGCTGGCCGGCCTGCCCGTCGCCTGCGCGGTGCTGGACGCTGTCGGGGGCGTCGCGAGCACGGCGCTGCGGGCCGACGGCTCGCGCGTCGGGCCGGGCGAGCCGGTGCTGCGGGTCAGCGGCCCGGCCACCGCGGTGCTCGGCGCGGAGCGGACCATGCTGAACTTCCTCACCCACCTGTCCGGGATCGCGACCACGACCCGGGCCTGGGCGGACGCGGTCGCGGGGACCGGCGCGGTGATCAGGGACACCCGCAAGACCCTGCCGGGGCTGCGTCAGCTGGAGAAGTACGCCGTGCGGTGCGGCGGGGGCCAGAACCACCGGATGGGGCTGGGCGACGCGGCGCTGATCAAGGACAACCACGTGGCCGCGGCGGGCGGGGTGGCGAAGGCGATCGAGGCGGTGCGGCTGGCCTCGCCCGGGCTGCCGCTTGAGGTGGAGTGCGACACCCTGGACCAGGTCGGGGAGTCCCTGGCGGCGGGCGCGCGGTTCCTGCTGCTCGACAACATGCCCGTCGAGATCATGCGGGCCGCGGTGGCCGAGGCCCGGCGCTATCCGGGAGTGCGCCTGGAGGCCAGCGGGGGCCTGCGGCTGGCGGCCGCCAGGGAGGTGGCCGCCACCGGCGTGGACTACCTGGCGGTCGGGGCGCTCACCCACTCCAGCCGGGCGCTCGACCTTGGCCTGGATTTCGCCTGGTGACTACTTGACGGGTCCCAGGGTGCTCCAGACCTGCGGGAACTGCCCGACGCGGAGCTCGCGGCAGATCATCTGGGCCGCCATGCCGACCGCCTCGGTGAACGTGGGGAACGCGAACGGGATCACGGCCACCTGCTCCACGGCCATGCTGGCGGTCATGGCGGTGGCGATCACCTGGATGATCTCCGCGGAGTAGCAGCCCAGGACGTGACCGCCGAGGATGCTGTGGTCGCGGCGGTCGGCGATCAGCTTGCAGAAGCCGTCCGTGCGGCCGTCGGCGACCGGGCGGAGCAGGTTGTGGTATTCGGCGGTGGCGGCCACGATGTCGTGCTCGCGGGCCGCGGCCGGCTCGGTGAGGCCTACCTGGCCGTATTCGGGGTCGGTGAAGCTGGCGGACGGGACGATGGCGTAGCTGGCCCGCTGCCGCGGGCCGGCGATCGCGTTGTGCGCGGCGATCCGGCCATCGGCCCTGGCGAACTGCACGAGCTTGGCGTGGCCGTTGACGTCGCCCGCGGCGTAGATGTGCGGCACGTTGGTGCGCAGGTACTGGTCGACCGGGATGGCCGATCGGCTGGCCTGCACGCCGGCCTTGTCGAGCGCGAGCGCGGCCGTGTTCGCCGGCCAGCCGATCGCCGTGAACACGGCGTCGAACGCCGCGCTGGATTCGGCGCCCGCGCGGGCGTAGCGAACGGTGACCTGTCCGCCGCGCGATGCGAGCTCGCTGACCCGGGTGTTCGTCGACACGGTGATGCCCCGTGCCTGGAACGCGCTGGCCAGGCCCGCGCTGACGGCGGGGTCCGCGGAGGCGATCAGCGAGGCGCCCGCCTCGAAGAGGGTGACCTTGACCCCGAAGTCGTCGAGGATCGAGGCGATCTGGCAGCCGGTGTCGGCCCCGCCGACGACCGCGGCGTCGGCGGGCAGGTGAGTCAGGGACGGGATGTCGTTGTAGGTGAGCGCCAGTTCGGCGCCGGGGACGGGCAGCGGCGCGGCGTAGCCGCCGACGGCCACCACGATGCGGTCGCCGGCCCAGGTGCGGCCGTCGGCGGCCTTGAGCGTGTAGGGGTCTGCGAACGAGACGGGGCCGGTGTGTTCGGCCAGGTCGACCTCGCTGCGGCGCAGGTAGGCAGCCAGTTGCTTGGCGTCCCGCGCGTAGCGCGCCACCTCGGCGCTCCTGGCCAGGATCGCGGGCAGGTCAGGCACGGGCGAGGGACCCCGCAGGCCGAACGTCTCCCAGGACGACCAGTCCCTGGCCAGCCGGGCCGCGCGGGCGAGCGTGCGCACCGGGGCCGGGCCGCGGTTCATCGTGGTCCCGCCGACCTCGTCGGCTTCGAGCAGGGTGACGTGGGCGCCCAGTTCCCGCGCCTGCATGGCCGCGGCCATGCCCGCGGAACCGCCGCCGACAAC
>JASHPP010000475.1 GCA_030038035.1 Trebonia sp. | reverse complement strand
GGGGCGAGGAATCGGTGGTCAACCATGCAACTTCCAGGTGATCTCGGAGCCGACGGCAGCCGCGTACCGTTCGAGCGTGGAGGCGCGGACGTCGGTCGCGCCGGACTCCAGGCGCGCGACCGCCGACTGGGAGGTGCCCATCCGCGCGGCGACCTGGGTCTGCGACAGGCCGGCCGCCTGGCGCTGGGCCACCAGGTCGCGGACGAGGCTGGCGCGCTCGGCCGACATGCGGCCAAGCGCGATCTCGCGGAACCCGGGGAGCGCCGGGTAGTCAGGCTCGTCCATACATCAAACGGTATCTCGAATCCGAGATGCTCGCTACGGTATAGCGCTCGCGGCTACGGCCACCGGCCATGTCGCCTCCGCCCACACGATGCGGCCCGTGCCCGCGTCGGCGTCGCGGTAGCCCCACCTGCTGCTGCACGCAGCGACGAGCAGCAGGCCGCGGCCGCCTTCGGCGAGCGCGGGGGCGTTGGCGGGGGCGGAAGTGGCCTGGCCGTCCGCCTGGGCCGGCTGGCGGCAGGCCGCGGCCAGGACCGGTCCGCGCGGGGCGCCCGCGTCGGTGACGGCCACCCGTGCCACGCCCGGGGCTGGCCAGCACACCTCGACGGTGAACGCCCCGCCGGCCCCGGAGGCGGTGTGCGTGACGGCGTTGGCGGCTAGTTCGGACACGCAGGTCAGCAGGGCCTCCCGGGCGGGGCACCCGGCCAGGGCGCGCGCCACGAACGCCCGCACCCGGGGCACCTGCCTGGCCTCGCCAGGGAAGACCCGCAGGCAGCGCGCCGGGCGCGGGCCGGACGGAGGTACCGGATATGCTTCGGTCACCTCGATCACCCCTCGTCAGCACTGCGGTCGCGGCACGGCTACGGTCTCCACGATGAGTCACGTAAGGAACCGCGCATGTGGTTCATTGCCGCCGCACGCGGTCGCTGTCTGTCGTTACTTGCTGTTATCGAAGGGGGTTTTGGCAGACCGTGTCTCCGGAACGAACCGTGGCGCCTGTCCTGCCCTTCGTCGCTGCGCAGCCGCTGACGGACCACCACTGCCATGGCGTGCTGGCGGAAGGCGGTGACCTGGAGGGGCTGCTCACCGAGGGCGACGGCGGCGCGGCCGCGGGCGGGACGGCGTTCGACTCCCTTGCCGGGCTGGCGTTCCTGCGGTGGTGCCCGCCGCTGCTCGACCTGCCCGCGCACGCCCCGGTCGCGGAGTACGAGGCGCGCCGCCGCGCGCTTGCCGCCGCGGAGGTGAACCGGCGGTTCCTGGCCGCGGCCGGGCTCGGCTCGCTGCTCGTGGACACCGGGTTCGCGCCGGGTGGCCTGCTGTCTCCCGCCGGGACGGCCGCGTTCGCCGGGGCGGCTGCCTTCGAGGTCGTCCGGCTTGAGCAGGTCGCTGAGTCGCTGGCCGCCGGGGGCGCGGGCGCAGCGGAGTTCGCTGACGCCTACCGCGCGGCGCTGGCGGGACGGGTCAGCTCCCCTGTGCACGGGGTGCCGGTCGTGGCGGTCAAGTCGATCGCGGCGTACCGGACCGGGCTGGCGCTCGCCGGGGAGCGGCCGACGGACGGTGAGGTCGCCGGCGCGGTCCGGCGGTGGCTGGGCGCGGCCGACGGCGGCGCAGACGCGGCAGGTGGCTCCGGCGCGTTGCCGCCGGTGGCGGACGAGACGCTGCACCGGTTCTTCGTCTGGTGCGGCGCCGACCTCGGGCTGCCGGTCCAGTTCCACGTCGGGTACGGCGACCGGGACGCCGACCTGGACAAGTGCAACCCGCTGCTGCTCACCGGACTGCTGCGGGCGCTTGAGCCGGCCGGGGTACCGGTCATGCTGCTGCACAACTACCCGTACCACCGCGAGGCCGGTTACCTGGCGCAGGTCTTCCCGCACGTGTACGCGGACCTCGGCCTGGCCACGCACAACGTCGGCAGCCGCGCGCCGCAGGTGCTCGCCGAGGCGCTCGAGCTGGTGCCGCTGCGGAAGTTCCTGTACTCCTCGGACGCCTTCGGGCTGCCGGAGCTGTACTACCTGGCAGCGCTGCTGTTCCGGCAGGCGCTGTCGCAGTTCCTCCAGGCCAGGCTGGTCCTCGGCGACATCAGCTTCGACGACGCGGAGCGGATCACCCGCCTGATCGGCGCGGAGAACGCGAGCCGCGCCTACCGCCTTCCCGCGTGACGCCTTCCGGGCGGCGGTGCCCCGTCGCGGGCCGCTTGCCTGCGACTTCGCACACTCTGTGACCATTTTCGCGCCCATTATGGGCGATTTGTCCATGCATGGAGTGTCCAAAGTAGTACTCGCGGGACTTACGGGGCAGCTGGGGCTGCCGCCGATCGCGGCCCGCTACCGGCGCGCGGCGGGGCCCCGCCCGAGCGGGCGGGCACGGTGCGGTGGGCGGCGAGGCGGCAGCGGGCTGCGCGGCCTATCATCTGGGCTGGCGAGGAAGGATGGGTGAATGTCGGCTGGAGGCACCGAAGTCCGGCGGGAGCTGGTCGCGGCGAACAGGATCCTGGGGCATGAGGGGATCCTGGACGCGTTCGGCCACGTGAGCGTCCGTCATCCGGGGAACCCCGGCCACTTCCTGCTGTGCCGGGCGCGCTCGCCGGAGAACGTCGAGCTGGCGGACGTGCTCGAGTTCGACGGTGACGGCGAGCTGGCCGGCGAGGCCGGCCCGATCCCCTACGTCGAGCGGTTCATCCACGCCGGGGTGTACGAGGCACGGCCAGACGTCACGGCGGTATGCCATAACCACGCGATCTCGATCCTGCCGTTCAGCATCTCCCGGTCGGTGCGGCTGCGGGCCACCATCAACGCGTCGGCGATGTTCGGCGACGGCGTCCCTGTGTGGGATATCGCGGCCGAGTTCGGGGACAGCACCGACATGCTGGTGCGGAACATGGCGCACGGGCGCTCGCTCGCGCGGGCGCTCGGCGCGGGGCCGGTGGTGCTCATGCGGGGCCACGGCAGCGTGGTCGCAGGGAACGGCCTGCGCCAGGTGGTGAGCCGGTGCCTGGACATGGACCGGTCCGCCACGGCCCAGCTCGCCGTGGCGACGCTCGGCGCGACGCGATCCTTCACGGCGGCCGAGCTCGCGCCGCACGCCGACCTGCCGCCGGGCGCCACCAGGGACGACCGGGCCTGGGAGTACCTGCTGCACCGCGCCGGACTAGACCAGGACGAAGAGCGGGGACATGGCGAAGGGCGCTGAGGCGATGCTCGCCGACCTGGTGGCCGCCAACCGGATCCTGGGCCGGGAGGGCATTCTCGACGCCTACGGCCATGTCAGCGCGCGCGACGCCGGCGACGCGGGCGATGGGTTCTTCCTGTCACGGGCCCGCGCGCCGCAGCTCGTCGAAGAGGCCGACCTGCTGGAGTTCTCGCTGGCCGGGGAGCCGCTGGCAGGCAGTGCGCAGCCGCTGTACCTGGAACGGTACATCCACGCCGCGATCTACGCGGCGCGGCCCGACGTCGGCGCGGTGTGCCACAGCCACACGCCGTCGATCCTGCCGTTCAGCGTCTCGCTGACACCGCTGCGGTCGGTCATCCATTCCGCCCGGTTCATCGGAACGGGCGTTCCCGTCTGGGATCTCGCCAGGGAGTTCCCCGGGGAGTGGAGTCCCCTCGTCCGCAGCCTGCGGTACGGGCAGTCGCTCGCGGCGGCCCTCGGCGACGGCGGCATCGTGCTGCTGCGCGGCCACGGCGCCGTCGTGGTCGGGCGCGGCCCGCAGGAGGTCGTCGGCCGGTGCATCGCGATGGACCGGAACGCGCGGGTGCAGGAGACCGCCCACCGGCTCGGCGAGTACACGCCCCTGCACGAGCGCGAGTGCGAGGACCCCCGCGACCCCGGGCCGCCACTCGCGCGGGACAACAGGGAATGGGAGTACTTCATGCGGCGTGCGGGGCTGCTGTGAGCGACCTGACCCTGCTGCGCGCCGACCACGTCGGCGGGCTGCCCCGGCCGTCCTGGCTGCGGGCACGGCAGGCGCAGTTCCAGCGCGGCGAGATCGGCGCCGCCGAGCTCGAAGACGACCACCGCGCGGCGGTGGCCGAGCTCGTGCGCCGTCAGCAGGACATCGGCCTTGGCGTCGTGACCGACGGCGAGATCACCCGCCGTAACTTCCAGGAGAGCTTCGGGGGGGCGGTCACCGGCTACGACGCGCTGCCCTACGAGTACCCGCTGACGGTCGCGGTGACCGGGCGGAAGGCGAGGGGCGGCACGGACGAGGTGCCGACCGTGCGGGCCCCGTCCGGCATGGCCGGGAACGGGCCGCCGGTGCTGCACCGCCGCCCGGTCCGCGAGCGGCTGCGGCTGAGCCGCACCGTGATCGTGCAGGAGTTCCGCCGGACCGCGCAGGTCGCGTCCGCGCCGGTGAAGGTGACGCTCATCGGGCCCGACCGGATCGCCCAGCGCTTCGCGCACGAATCCTCCCGGCACGTCTACCCGGACATGGACGCGTTCCTCGCCGACGTCGTGGCCATCGAGCGGCAGATGATCGCCGAGGTCATCGCGGCGGGATGCCGCTACGTCCAGATCGACGAACCGGGCTACACGGCGTACGTGGACCAGGTCTCCCTCGACGTCATGCGCGGGCGCGGCGAGGACCCGGACCAGAACCTGGCCCGCGGCATCGCGGCGGACAACGCCCTGATCGCCGGATTCCCCGGCGTCACCTTCGCCGTGCACATCTGCCGCGGGGGCGGCGGCGGCCGCGGCGGTGACTGGATCCACAGGGAGGGCAGCTACGACGCCGTCGCCGAGCGGCTCTACGGCGAGCTGGACTTCGACCGGTTCCTGCTCGAGTACGACAGCGCCGCCGCGGGCAGCTTCGACAGCCTGCGCTACATGCCCGCGGGCAAGATCGCGGTGCTCGGCCTGGTGAGCAACAACGGCCGGCTCGAGACCCGCGACTACCTGCGGCGGCGCCTGGAGGAGGCCACCAGGCACATCCCCGCCGGCCAGGTCGGCCTGTGCCCCCGGTGCGGCTTCGGCGGCAGCAACAGCACCGAGGAGGTCATCTGGGGGAAGCTGGCGCTCATCCGGCAGCTCGCGGGCGAAGCCTGGCCCTCTTGACTTCAAGTGTGCTTTAACTGCCATGCTCGTGAGCATGGCAGTGACCACATTCGGCTACGCGGACCTGGGCATGCTGATGGCCAGGCAGACCGGCGACGAGAAGCACGGCTCGGCCAGCACGTCCACGCTCGACGTGCTCTGGGTGCTCTACGACCGGGTGCTGCGGGTCAGCCCGGACACGATCGATGACGACGGCCGTGACCGCCTCTACCTGTCCAAGGGACACGGGCCGATGGCGTACTACGCGGTGCTGGCCGCCAAGGGGTTCCTCCCGCTGGAGCGGCTCGACGGGTTCGGCGGGTTCGGCTCGATCCTCGGGCACCACCCGGACCGCACGCTCGTGCCGGGGGCGGAGATCTCCAGCGGCTCGCTCGGACACGGGCTGCCGCTCGCCGTCGGGACCGCGCTCGGGCTGCGGGCCAGGCGCCTGGCGGCCCGGGTGTGGGTGCTGGTCGGCGACGGCGAGCTTGACGAGGGGTCCAACCACGAGGCGATCGCGTTCGCCGGCCGGGCGGGGTCGCGCCTGGACAACCTGCACGTGGTCGTGATCGACAACGCGTCGGCGACCTACGGGTGGCCGGGCGGGATCGAGGCGCGGTTCGCGGTGGAGGGCTGGTCGACGCTGCGGGTGAGCGGCCGTGACCACGCCGCGCTCGAGGCGGCGTTCACCGCCGCCCATCCGGGCCGGCCGCACGCCGTGGTGGCCGAGGTCGAGCCGCCGCGGGACTGGCCGCAGGCGCTCGTGGCCCAGGGCTGACCGTCAGGGCACTGACCAGGAGAGGGGCACAGGATGGAGACCATGCGGGAGCGGTTCGCCGCGGTGGCCAGCGGACTGCTCGACGACGACCCCCGGCTCGCGGTCGTGCTCGCGGCGATCTCGGCCGACCAGTTCCGCGCCGCCAGGCAGCGGCATCCCGACCGGGTGATCGACCTCGGCATCCGGGAGCAGCTGCTGGTCAGCGTGGCCGGCGGGCTCGCGCTCGCCGGGCTGCGGCCGATCGCCCACACGTTCGCGAGCTTCCTGGTGGAGCGGCCGTTCGAGCAGATCAAGCTCGACCTGAACCACCAGGGCGTCGGCGCGGTCCTGGTCAGCGCGGGCGGGTCCTACGACATCGCGGCGAGCGGCCGGACCCACCAGTCACCCGGTGACGTCGCGCTGCTCGCCACGCTGCCCGGCTGGACCGTGCACGTGCCCGGCCACCCCGACGAAGCCGAAGCGCTGCTGCGCGCGGCGGCCCGTGCCGACGGGCTCGTCTACCTGCGGCTGTCCACGCAGGGCAACGAGCGGCCGCTGCCGGGCGGCCCGGACGGCCCGGACGGCGCCGCCGTGCTGCGGCGCGGC
>JASHPP010000474.1 GCA_030038035.1 Trebonia sp. | reverse complement strand
TCCGAGGGCGGCGCGCCCGGCAGCGTCCTGAACATCGAACTGTCTTCGCCGTTCGGCCAGGCGCACTTCGAGGCGCCGGTCAAGGAGATCTCCGACTTCCTCCGCAAGACGTACCAGATCGTCCCTGCGGGCAAGGAGAGCGACCACGTGGACGTCGAGGCCGAGTTGAACGACCTGCTCCGCCAGGCGTCCTGACTGGCAGAACGCAGCGAGCTTCCCGGCCCGGGCCCCCGTAACGGGCCGGGATGACCCCGCCGGTGTTTCCCCCGGCGGCCGTGGCCACGTGCCGCGGGAAGGCGTGGCGGGGTGAGTCGCCACTGTTCGTTCGGGATAATGACTTTTTGTCCGAAGCCTGGGCTCGGAGTTTGCGTGTGCGGCAGGATCGGCTACAGTTCTGAGGGTCCGCCGGACAGACCCGGCGGAGCGTGCGGACGTGGCTCAGTTGGTAGAGCATCACCTTGCCAAGGTGAGGGTCGCGGGTTCGAATCCCGTCGTCCGCTCGGAGGCGCGGCTAATGCGGCTATGCGGCACGTTGGCCGTCGGCGAAGCTCGCACCCGCGGCCCGGCGGCGAAGCTCGCCCTGTGGCGGAGTGGCCGAGTGGCTTAGGCAAGGGCCTGCAAAGCCCTGTACACGGGTTCGATTCCCGTCTCCGCCTCCATCCAAGTCTTCGATCAGGCGAATTAGTTGTCCAAAGCGCTCGATTCCCGGTTGCCGAGGTCGCCGTCCGGGAGGCCGGCGACGCCGTTCGTGATGCGCCGCGAATCACCCTCGTCCCCCGGCGGGACCCACAAAAGCCTGGCCCTGCCGCTTGTCGCGGGATCAGTGTGTCGGATCTCTCTCTCCACTGGAGCGCGCAGTCCTGTCAAGATGAAGGATCGCAGGTTTTCTGTAGACGGCAGCTTCCTGGGGAGAGGACCGAGTTCGTGGCCGATGTTGACGCCGTTCTTGAAGGCGCAGGGCTGAAGAACGAGAAGGCGCGCGAGTACGTGCGCTACTGGGCCGAGGTCACCGGCCCGGACAACATCGAGGTGGTCAGCGTCGCCGACGACGCGCGCCTGATCCAGGAGTCCCTGGACGCCGTCGAGATCGTCCCCGCGGGCGAGGGCCTGTACTACTCGCGCAGCTACTACAAGGACACGGCGCGCTCTGAGGAGCGCACGATCGTCGCGACGAACGACCCGGCCGACAAGGGTGTCTACAACAACTGGCATCCCGCGGCGGAGATGAAGGCCAAGCTCACCGGGCTCATGCGCGGCGCGTCGGCGGGCAAGACGATGTACGTGATCCCCTACCTCATGGCCGCTCCCGGCTCCCCGCTCGAAAGGTACGCCGCCGGCGTCCAGCTGACCGACAACCGCTGCGTGGCCCTGCACATGAACCGCATGGCCCGGGTGAGCGTCGATTACATCAACAACCTCGCGGACGCCGGCAGCTTCGTCCGCGCCGTGCACGTGACCGGCGACCTGGAGAACCTGGGGCAGGGAACGCCGGACGACAAGCGCTACTTCGTCACCGTGGCCGACGAGCGCACGATCTTGCACTTCGGCTCGTCGTACGGGGGCAACGCGCTGCTCGGCAAGATCGCGCACGGCCTGCGCCAGGCCTGCTACGACGGCTGGGCATCTGCTGCGTTCCTGGCCGAGCAGTTCATGCTCCTGGGCATCATCGACAAGCAGACCGGCAAGCGCTACCACATCGCGGGCGGCTTCCCGAGCGCCTCGGGCAAGACCAACCTGGCGATGACGCTGGCCCCGGACGCACTCGGTTCGCGGTACCACGTCGAGTTCTACGGTGATGACATCGCCTGGCTATGGGTGGGCAAGGACGGCCGGCTGTACGGCATGAACCCGGAGTTCGGCGTCTTCGGTGTCGCCAAGGACACCAACGAGACCACCAACCCGACGGCGATGGACTCGATCGCCCCGGGCACCGGAGCGATCTTCACCAACGTCGCCTACAACGAGAAGACGCACGAGGTCTGGTGGGAGGGCCGCACTCCCGTGCCGCCCGCTGACCTTGACGGCTGGCTGGACTGGAAGGGCCACCGGATCGCCGACCGGTCTGCGGTGGAGGCACGGGACCCGTGGGCGCACCCGAACAGCCGGTTCACGACCACGCTGGCCAACGTGCCGAACGTGGCAAGCGACTACGCAGACCCGCGGGGCGTGCCGATCGACGGCATTATCTTCGGCGGCCGTACGCGGGACCGCGAGCCGCTGATCCGCGCGATCACCGACCTGGCCGAGGGCGTGTACGACGGCCTGACGCTGGGCGCCGAGGCCACCTTCGCGGCCGAGGGCGTGGACGGCCAGCTGCGCTACGACCCGATGTCGATGCGCCCGTTCATGTCCTATCCCGAGGGCGCCTACGCGGCGCACTGGCTCGCGATCATCGGCCAGTGCGCGCAGCCGCCGATCTTCGCGCACGTCAACTGGTTCCAGCGGGACGCCTCCGACGGGCATTTCCTGTGGCCGGGCTACCGGGAGAACCTGCGCGCGCTGCTGTGGCTCATGCAGCTGCGCGACGGCCTGGTGACGGGAGTGCGCTCGCCGGTGGGCATCCTGCCGGCCGAGGACGAGCTCAACCTGGAGGGTTTGTCGATCGACCCAGCTGACCTGGACAAGCTGCTGACGATCGACACGGCCAGGTGGCGGCAGGAGATGGGCTTCCGGGAGCAGCACCTGGCACAGTTCGGCGGCCTGCCCGAGGAGATCTGGGAGGCGCACCGCCGCGTCGCCGCCGAGCTCGGCCTCTGACGGCGTCAGAGGCGTTATTGCGAAGAATTTTTATGGCGTGGAGATGAGGCCCACCGATGCCCGCCGGGCGAACTCCGCGCCCGCCCGTACCCC
>JASHPP010000473.1 GCA_030038035.1 Trebonia sp. | reverse complement strand
CGCCTGCGACGCGCAGCTCGCTTGCGCGCGCCACGCACATCCAGCCGCCGCCGAAGAAGTGCCGCCGCTCCCACTCGAAAACCGCCGGGTCGGTGTACGCGGCGCGGGGCAGCATCCGGCTCTCCCCGAACGGCCGCAGCGCTTCCGCGAGCCCGCCGGGGTCGACCGGGGCAGGCGGGAACGCCCGCGTTGACGCGGGGGGTGCGGCGGACAGGGACGCGGACAATGGTTGACTGACCATACAGTCAAGGCTAAGCCGTGCATGGGCACCTGTCTAGGCGCCGGGGCGCCTCAGCGGCCGGCCGGGTTGCCCGAGACCGCTTGACCGGCGACGTACAGCCGGACCGAGCATGCCCCGGTGGACGGCGCGCACGCGATGGTTAGCACCCCTTGGGCGTGCGCCAGCGAAGGTCCGGAAAGCGGAGAGGGCAACGGCGGCAGCGGAACAAGCGCCTGCACGGGGACGGGAACAGCCACGGGCGCCGGGGCAGGGACCGCGGGCGGGGCCACCGAGGCCGGCGAAGCGCCAGCCGGCGGAGCCGGACCACGCGACCCAGCGGCGTGGTGCAACTCCACGCCGGTCACCGCGAGCCCGGCGGCCACGACGGCCAGGGCCAAGGCCGCGAGGCGCCAGCGGCGCGGCAACGGCGGCCGGGGGTCCCGTTCCGGCTCACGACCCGAACCGATCACATCCAACGAACCACGCTCCGGACAGCTCATCCGGCCTGGCGGGCACCGGTTTTTCCTGGACAAGGCCATGGTCGCGCGAGGAAAGCCCCACCTGCAATAAGCACGAGCGGATTGTGCCTGTTCGAGCCCTTGCTGGTTCGCGCGCCACCCGTCACGCCGGCCCCCGCCGGCCCCGGAGATTGACTGGCGAAACAGCGTGTTCGAATCCAGTTTTGGTTGCGCCGTAAAAGCAGTAATGACGCCGGCCGCGCACGGCAAGAATTTAACCATTGTCCGGATGGCGCATTAGACGTACACTTCTCCTGATCGCGAATAGATCCCGGCCGGGCGAGAGCGCGCCAGCTGCAAAGGCAGAGTCCGAAGTGGTGGAGGCGGTACCATGCGGAAAATGCAAGCGCGCACGAGGCGAATCGTTCTTGCCGGCCTCGCCCTCTTCGTGATCGCGCCTGCGTTGCTGTTCGCAGGCAGCATTCAGGCCGAGGCAGCCGTGCCGAGGGGAGTGCCGAGCGTGGCTCCGCTCAACCCGTGCAGTGACTGCAGCAAGGTGGGGAACTTCTCGGTTTCTTACAATAAGACCTGGAAATTCGTCTCCAAGCCACTGAAGCTGTGCGTCGTCTTCGATGCCAAGGGAAGCATCAGCTACACGCTGTGGTACGTGATAGCATATCACGTCTACTACTATCTGTGGACCAATCAGACGCTCAAGTCCCCCGAGCTGACGCTCACGGTTGAGCGCTCCAGCTGCAGCGGATCGAAGACGACCACGAAGGTGGACATCGGGCAGCACTGGACCGGATATTCGTGCAGTTTCAACCCGTCTATCTCGGTGGCTTACCCATGGGCCGTGAGCATATCGGGCTGGCCGTCCTGCGGAAACCGCAACCAAGCCGAATACTCTACCGGCTACGGCAAGGGCTCGGTTTATCACCAGTACAACACCGGGTCGCCGTCATCGTTCGGCAACTACGATTCACGTGTCGCCACGTTCAACTACCCGTGCTACGGCGTGTTCGCGAGCGGGATCATGTGGGAGGGAAATACTTCCGATTCATACAGCGCGGGAAACAGTTCTGGCGCGAAATCGGTCTGCCTGAGCAAGCGGTGACCTGGGCGACCACGGGATCCGGCACGACCGCCAACCCCGCTTCTCCGCGCAGCATGATCGCGAAGGCCTTTTTTCTGGGCGAAGACTTTTATGTTCAGTACTGCAAAATCTCTACGCGCTAGAAAAAGTCCGGGCCCTTTCCTTACCCGCCCGCGAGGCTCGTGTTCGCCACAGCAGGCAGCCACAGCGCCCCCACCGCGCCGGCGCCAGCCACGCACGCGATTACTATCCCGGTCAGGTGCAGCGCGTGCACCGGCCCGCCCGCGGAGTGTGACGCGGCCGTGTACAGCGACACCAGCAGCCCGATGCCGAACGACCCGGCGATCCGCTGCACCACGTTGAACAGGGTGCTCGCGTCCCCCATGCGCGACGGCTCGAGCGGCCCGGTCAGCGCCGCGAGCAGCGGGCTGATCACCAGCCCGATCGACACCGAGCGCACCGCCAGCAGCAGCGCGATCGCCCACAACGGGGTCCCCGGCCCGACAAGCACGAGCAGCAGGCTGCCCGCGCCAAGCACGAGGAACCCGGCGCACACGGTCGACCGCACCGTGACCCGCGTGAGCACCCGCGACCCGAGCACGGTGGACAGCCCCGTGACCAGCCCCTGCGGTGCCATCGCGACGCCCGCGGCCAGCGCCGACCGGCCCTGCACCGACTGCACGAAAACCGGCAGCAGGGAGACCGCGGCCCAGGTCACCACCGACGCCAGCGCGCACAGGCCCATGGACAGCGCCGCGACCGGCTGTCGCGCCAGCGACAGATCCAGCGGCGACCCCGAGCGTCCCGAGCGCCCCGAGCGCCCCGAGCGCCCCGGCCGAGCCGGGCGCCCCCGCCCGTCCGCCCACCGCCCGTACACCGCGAGCAGGACCGCTCCCGCTACCAGCGGCCCCAGGCATGCCGCGGCGTCCCACCCGTCTGTCCCGCCCTCGTTCGCGCCGAGCAGCACCAGCAGCAGTCCCGCCGCGAGCAGCACCAGCCCGGGGAGGTCAAATTCATAGTCTCCCGAACGATCCCCGCCGGCTCCCTGCGCCAGCCGGCCCGCCGCGCACGTGGCCAGCGCCCCCAGCGGCACATTGATCGCGAAGATGAGCCGCCAGCTGGCGGCCCCGATCAGCGCGCCGCCGACGGTCGGCCCGAGCGCCGGCGCGGCGAATAGCAGGATCCCGGCGGCGGGGGACACGGAGCGCCCCTTGCCGGACTTGCCAAGCAGCATGGACATCGCCAGCGGCACCAGCGGCGCGGCGACAAGCCCCTGCACGGCGCGGAACGCGATCAGCGCGGCGATGCCGGGGGCGAGCGCGCACAGCGCGGACGCGGCGGTGAACGCCGCCAGGCTGGCCCGGTAGAGGC
>JASHPP010000052.1 GCA_030038035.1 Trebonia sp. | reverse complement strand
GAGGGAAGCGTGCGAAAGAATGTGGGGCGTGCCACTTCGCGTTGTCCCGGTGGCATATAGGTGGGTAGTAGGCATCAGACGACGTTGTCAAGGAGGCTGGCGATGCCACAGATCTACCACTCCGATGTCATCGGCTCGCTGTTGCGGCCGAGGTACCTGACGCAGGCCCGCGACAAGTTCGCGTCCGGCGAGCTCAGCGCGGCCGAGTTCAAGCGGATCGAGGACCGCGCGGTGGACCAGGCCATCGCCATGCAGGAAGGCGTGGGGCTCGACGTCATCACGGACGGCGAGTTGCGGCGCTTCTCCTTCCTCGACCAGGTCATCGGCGAGCTTGATGGGGTCATCGAGCGGGAAGGGGCGGGCGTCCACTTCCACAACGTCACCAACCCGGGCTTCGACTGGCACTCGCCCTTCACCGTGACCGGCAAGATCAGCCAGAAGCGGAAGCTGACGATCGAGGAGTACGCCTACTCCCGCGCCAGGGCCACCAAGCCGGTCAAGGTCACCCTGCCCAGCCCGCTTGTCCTGTACTCGATGTGGTCGCCTGAGCTGTCCACCCCGGCCTACAAGGACGCCTACGAGCTGTTCGCCGACGCGGCCGCGATCGTCCGCGCCGAGGCGCAGGCGCTCGCCGACCTCGGCTGCACCTACATCCAGATCGACTCGCCGGACTACGGCACGCTGGTCGACCCGGTGAACCGGGAGCTGCGCGAGAACCTGGGCATGCCGACCGAGCGGACCCTGACCGAGGGCGCCGACATCCTCAACACGGTCGGCGACGTCCCCGGCGTGACGTTCGCGCTGCACCTGTGCAAGGGGAACTACCTCAGCCAGTGGATCGGCGAGGGCGGCTACGACCTCACCGCCGAGGCGCTGTTCAACAGGCTGACCAACTTCGACCTATACACGCTGGAGTACGAGGACGCCCGGTCCGGCTCGTTCGAGCCGCTGGCGAAGCTGCCCGACGACAAGGGGGTCATCCTCGGCCTGGTGTCCAGCAAGAGCACGACGCTTGAATCCCCAGAGGAGCTCACCGCCCGGGTGCACGAGGCGGCGCGCTACGTAGGCCTGGAGCGGCTCGGCCTGTCCACGCAGTGCGGGTTCTCCTCGGTCCTCATCGGCGCTAACCTGACCAACGAGGACGTGGAGGAGCGCAAGCTCGAGCTGGTCGCGGAGGTCGCGCACCAGATCTGGTGAGCCGTTACCATGGGCAGTCGGTTCGCGCCGTTCTGCCCATGGTCTTGCCAGCACTAAACCGGTAAAGTAGCGCTATGCGCTACGGCCATTTCGATGACGATAGCCGGGAGTACGTGATCACCCGCCCGGACACGCCCGTGCCGTGGATCAACTACCTGGGCACGGACGGGTACTTCGGCATCATCTCGAACACGGCCGGCGGCTACTCGTGGCATCGTGACGCGCGGCTGCGGCGGCTCACCAGGTACCGGTACAACAACGTGCCTGGTGACTGCGGCGGACGCTACCTTTACCTGCGCGACGACCGCACCGGCGTGTACTGGTCGCCGTCATGGCAGCCGACCAGGACCGGGCTGGACGATTACGAGTGCCGGCACGGCCTTTCGTACACGACGATCAGCTCCGCGAAAGCCGGCATCCGCGCGCGGACGCTCTACTTCGTGCCGCAAGGGGAGACGCTGGAGGTCTGGCGGCTGACGCTGACCAACGAGCGCGCCAGGCCGGCGGACATCTCCGTCTTCTCCTCGGTCGAGTTCGCCCTGTGGGACGCGCAGGACGACACGACGAACTTCCAGCGCAACTACTCCACCGGCGAAGTCGAAGTCGACGGCGGCGTCATCTACCACAAGACCGAGTACCGGGAGCGGCGCGACCACTTCGCCTACTTCGCGTGCTCGGAGCCGCTGGCCGGGTTCGACACCCAGCGCGAGGCCTTCCTCGGCCCCTACCGTGGCTTCGACAGCCCGCAGGCGGTCGAACTGGGCCGGGCATCGGGCTCCATCGCGCACGGCTGGGCGCCGTACGGCGCGCACCATGTCCGGGTGACCCTCGAACCTGGCGCGACCAAGGAGGTGATCTTCCTGCTGGGCTACTGGGAGAACCCGCGGGCCGCCAAGTTCGCGGCGCCGGGCGTCATCAACAAGGCCCTGGTCCGGCCGGTGATCGAGCGCTGGCTGCGCCCGCAAGCGGTCGCGGCGGCCTTCGACAGCCTGAAGGCGTCCTGGGCGGGGCTGCTCGGCGTCCTGCGCGTCGACACGCCCGACGCCGACACCAACCGGATGGTCAACATCTGGAACGCCTACCAGTGCCTGGTGACGTTCAACATGAGCCGTTCGGTGTCGTCGTTCGAGACAGGCATCTCCCGCGGCATGGGGTTCCGGGACTCCTGCCAGGACCTGCTCGGCTCGGTCCAGCTGGCGCCGGAGCGTGCCAGGGAGCGGATCATCGACCTCGCCTCGACGCAGTTCGCGAACGGCGGCGCCTACCACCAGTACCAGCCGCTCACCAAGACCGGAAACGACGCGATCGGTTCCGGCTTCAACGACGACCCGCTGTGGCTGGTGCTCGGCGTCGCCGCGTACCTCAAGGAGACCGGCGACTTCTCCGTCCTTGACCAGGAAATCCCGTTCAGCGACGAAGGCGCTGCCTCGCTGTACGGCCACCTGGAACGGTCGCTCCGCTACACGCTCGACCGGATCGGCCCGCACGGCCTGCCGCTCATCGGCCGCGCCGACTGGAACGACTGCCTGAACCTGAACTGCTTCTCGCAGACCCCGGGCGAGTCGTTCCAGACCACGCAGAACATCCCAGGCGGCGTCGCGGAGTCGGTGTTCATCGCCGGGCTGTTCACCCTGGCCGCCAGGGAACTCGCCGCGATCGCGGCGGCGCACGGCCGGGGCGAGGACGCGGACAGCTACCGGGCCGACGCCGAGAAGATGGCCGCCGTGGTGGCCGAGCACGGCTGGGACGGCGAGTGGTTCCTGCGTGCCTATGACCACTTCGGCAACCCAGTCGGGTCCGCGCGCGACACCGAGGGGCAGATCTTCGCCGAGCCGCAGGGCATCTGCGTGATGGGCGGCATCGGGCTGGCCAACGGGACCGAAGCCGACGCCAGCCTCGCCACCCGAACGCTGACAAGCGTGCGCGAGCGGCTGGCGACGCCGCACGGGATCATGCTGCTGCAGCCGGCGTTCGCCTCCTACCGCGTCGAACTCGGCGAGATCTCCTCCTACCCGCCCGGCTACAAGGAGAACGGCAGCGTGTTCTGCCACACGAACCCGTGGCTGATGATCGCCTCGGCGATGGTGGGGGACGGCGACGCTGCCTTCGACTACTACAAGCGGATCAACCCCTCGGCGCGCGAGCCGATCAGCGAGCTGCACCGCTGCGAGCCGTACGTCTACGCGCAGATGATCGCGGGCCGGGACGCGCCCACCCACGGCGAGGCCAAGAACTCCTGGCTGACCGGCACGGCCGCGTGGAACTTGGTCGCGATCACCCAGTGGATCCTCGGCATCCGGCCGGAGCTGGCCGGGCTGCGGGTCGAGCCCGTCCTCCCCGCGCACTGGGCGGGGTACACCGCGACCCGCCGGTTCCGCGGCGCCACCTACGAGATCACCGTGCGCCGCGCCAGCGCCGGCGGCTACCTCGCCGTCGACGGGCAGCGGGTCCACGGGACGCTCGTGCCGCTCGCGGCACCGGGGTCGAGCGTGCGGGTCGACGCGGTGCTGCCCTCCCGCTGAGGACGTCGTTCTGGATAAGAAATGTTTGTCCCCGCCGCACAACCTCGGCGCCGGCGAATGGGAGCATCAGCCCCTTCTCCCGCCGCCGGGGCGGAGTTACGCTCAGCGCGTCCCTGGAGGTGGGCCAGATGTCAGTGCGGTTCCCTGACGAGCCAAGCTTCGCCGGGCGCTTCGCGCCGGTACGGATGGAAGGCGAGATCCGCGGCCTTGAGGTGACGCAGGGAGAGGTGCCCGCGTCGCTGCGGGGCACGTTCTACCGGGTGGGCGCCGACCCGGCGTGGCCGCCGTTCGTCGAGCATGACTTCTACTTCAACGCCGACGGCATGGTCGCGATGTTCCGGTTCGAGAACGGCTACGCCGACTTCCGCAGCCGGTACGTGCGCACGCCGCGGTTCGTCGCCGAGCGCGCGGCGCGCCGGTCGCTGTTCGGCGCCTACCGCAACCCCTACACCGACGAGGCGTCGGTCGCGGGCCTGTCCCGCGGCCTGGCCAACACCAACGTGTACTGGCACGCCGGCCGGCTGCTCGCCTCCAAGGAGGACAGCGCGCCGGTTCAGATCGACCCGGACACGCTCGACACGATCGGGGAGTTCACGTGGGAGGGCGACCTGACCTCGCAGACCGCGACGGCCCATCCCAAGATCGACCCGCGCGACGGATCGCTGGTGTTCTTCGGGTACATGGCCAAGGGCGAGGCGACGAAGGACATCGCCTACTACGAGGCGGACGCGACGGGGCGGGTCGTGCACGAGGCCTGGTTCGAGGCCCCCTACTCGTCCATGGTGCACGACTGGGCGGTCACGCAGAACTTCGTGGTCTTCCCGATCATCCCGCTCACCGCCAGCCTGGAGCGCCTGCAGGCGGGCGGGCCGCTGTACGTGTGGGACGGGTCGCAGGACGTTTACCTGGGCGTCGTGCCCCGGCGCGGGTCACAGGTGCGGTGGTATCGCGGCACCAACCGGTTCGCCTCGCACATCATGAACGCGTTCGACGACGGGCGGTACGTCCACGTCGACACGCCGGTCGGCGAGAAATCCGCGTTCCCGTGGTTCCCCGACATCACCGGCGCGCCGTTCGACCCGGAGAAGGCCAGCGCGCAGCTGTCCCGGTGGACGATCGACACGCAGGGCCCGGCTGACCTCGGCGACGGGGCGACGGCGTTCGCCGAGCGGCGGCTCACCGACTGCTCGGGTGAGTTCCCGCGCACCGACGACCGGTGGGCGACCAGGGGATACCGGTTCGGGGTCATCAACCTCACCGGCATACCGGGCCAGCGGCCCGACGACGGGCTGCCCGGGTTCCGCTGGCTGGGCTCAATCGACCCCACGACCGGGGCGATGCGGACCCGGTTCGCCGGCCGGGACTCGACGCTCCAGGAGGCGATCTTCGTGCCGCCTGGCGTCGACACGCCGAACGGCCACGGGTACGTGATGCAGCTGGTCGACCGGCACGCCACCGGAACCACCGACCTGCTGATCCTGGACGCGCAGCACATCGACGCCGAGCCGGTGGCCACGCTGAGGATCCCGATCAGGATGCCAGGCGGGCTGCACGGCAACTGGGTGACCCAAGAGCAGCTAGCGACCCGAGCCGGATGACGGCGGACGGCGGACGACGAGGAGGTCTTTCAATGACAACGGCAGAAGACAGGGTGGCCGAGCTCGAGCACCGGCTGGGCCTGGTCGAGGACGCGCTCGCCATCCGCAACCTGCAGCACGCCTACGGCTATTACCTGGACAAGTGCCTGTATGACGAGGTGGTCGACCTGTTCGACGAGGACGGCGAGGTCATCTTCATCGGCGGCGTCTACAAGGGGCGGGCGGGCATCGCCCGGCTGTACACCGGCCGGTTCCGCAGCCGGTTCACCGGCGGTCACAACGGGCCGTCGCACGGCCGGCTGCTCGACCACCCGATGCTGCAGGACATCGTGCACGTGGAGCCGGACCGGCGCACCGCGTACGCGCGGTACCGGACGCTCATGCAGGCCGGCACGCACGAGTCCGTCGCGACCGAGCAGGCGCCGGTCCGCCAGTGGTGGGAGGGCGGCCTGTACGAGAACGTCTACGTGTCCGACGGCGGCGTGTGGAAGATCAAGAAGCTCTTCTACCGGGCGTTCTGGCACGGGACGTTCGAGCACGGCTGGGCGTACATCCCGCCGGACTACGTGCCGAACTCGACCGTCACCTACCCCGAGGACCCGTACGGCCCCGACGAGCTGCTGCGGGACGCGCCCAGGCTGTTCCCGGACACGACCACGCTCCCCTTCCACTACCGCCACCCGGTGACGGGCAAGGAGTTCGCCCCCGGCGCCGGAGGGTAGGCCGGCACCAGGCCGTCGCGGCTCGGTGTCACATTCAGCCCTTCGTCACGCGCTTTGCGGCGCGGTCGCGGGCTCGCCGAGGCGGTTGACGACGTCGACGACGCCGTCGACGTCCCACAGCAGCCGGATCGCGACGGGAACCAGGTCGCCGTGCTGGCCCTCGGCGGGCTTCAGCGTCCCGGTCAGCGTCACCACGCCGTTGCGCACGGTCACGGTCGTGTTGCCGGGCTCGGTGAGCAGGATCTCATCCAGCACCCCGCGGGCGTCCTCGGCGATCTCGCCGTCCGGGCGCAGGAACACGCTCAGCAGGTCACGGCGGCTGACGATGCCCATGAGCTTCCCCTCCGGGTCGATGACCGGCAACCGCCTGACGTGGTTGGCGTTCATCACCCGGGCCGCCCCCGGGATCGTCGCGTCCGGGTGGATCGTGACCGCGGGGCTGGTCATCAGGTCCCCGGCGACCAGGGCGACGGGGTGGCGCCTGCGCGGCAGCCACGACCGCTGCCCGGCCGCGGCGGCGGCCCTGTCCCGCCGGGCGGGCTTGTCCTCCACGGCCAGCAGGTCGGCCTCGCTCACCACCCCGGCCACGTGCCTGCCCATCGTGAGCACGGGCAGGCCGCTGATCCGGTGCTCGGTCAGCAGCCGGGCGATCTCCTTGTACGGGGTGATCCTGTCGACGGTTATCACGCTGGTCGTCATCACGTCCCGGACCCGGCGCGCGTACCGGCGGTGGTGCGCCTGCCCGCCGCCAGCCTGTGTCTCCGGTGCGCCGGGCGACCACCCGGCGCTGGTCTCGGCGACGGTCGCCGGGGTCGCGGGCCGCTCCTTCAGGTGCTCTTCGACGGTGTCCAGCGCCCTGGTCACGTCGGACCGGGCGGCCCGCCCGTGGAGCGACTCGTAGTACGCGGCCCCCAGGTGACGGAGCATCGCGTCAAGGTGAACGTCTGTCCGCGCCATACCCCCCACCTCCTTTTAATGTTCAGGCGACTTCGGCGAAGAGTTCGTCGTCGGCGTGGCGCGGCGTGGTCAGGTCCTCCACGTCGGCTCCGGCCGCGAGCAGTGCCGCGCGCGAAGCGCGGTAATGATGGCCGCATAGCCACAGGTCGACCGGGTCTGGCCGGCCGGGAGCCGGCGGCATGATGACCTTGACCATCGGCCTGGCGGGGCAGCAGCAGGATCTCGACGGGACGCTCGGGTCCATCAGGAACTGCCACTGCACGTCGTCAAGCAGGGACTCAGCGTGTGCCGCGTGTCTACCGAACATGCTTTAATCCTCATCCCGCGTCAGCAGTATCGTCAGGTCCGCAGGTCCCCGCGGACCGGGACCTTCAGCGTCCGCTGATCCTGCGGCCCGAGATCCGCTCGGGGACGATCCGCACGTAGACGTCGCGGTCGCCGCCGGCCCAGGGCGCGATCGTGGCCTCCTGCCGCACGTGCCGCAGTTCGCCGGACTGCAGGACACGGTGTGCCTGCCCGCGGATGAGCACACTCCAGCCCTGGCGCAGCACCTCGTCGACGTGATCGACCTCGAACGCCGCGCGGTCGTCGCCGTGCGTCTCGATCAGCGTGCCCTCGTCGGTCCTGATCACGATCGACCCGCCGACGACCGAGAAGTTCACCGGCAGGACGACGGGACCCGACGCGGTGCTGAACGCGATCCGGCCGATCCCGCCCGGCGCGATCAGCCGGCGGCACTCCCCGGGCGTCAGCTTCTGGATGAGCGGCTCCCTCGGGGGTCCGCTGACCCCGGGCGGCGCGTCCGTGCCCGCGCCGAGGAGCATGGCAGGCGTGGTCTGCAGCGCCACGGCAAGCTGGCGCAGCACCGCCCCGCTTGGGGAGGCCGGGTAACGCTCCAGGTACTCCAGGTACCGTCGGCTGATCCTCGCGCGGGCGGCCACCTGCGCGGTGCTCAACCGCAATTCCGTGCGCCGTCGCGCGATGCGCTTGCTCAGGTCACCGGGGTCGGGTGGCGACGGCCAGCCAAGTTCGGCTGGCTGGTCCGGTTCTGGCCGTGCGTAGACGCTCATGGAGTTCTCCTCGCTCGGTTTTCACGGATCTAGGCTGGGCCGCGCGGACACCCGCGAGGCAGGGCCGAAAGGCCCAAACGTCGCCGGGTCCGCCGCGCGGCCGGAGAACGGCGAAGTGGCGGGCGGAGCAACGGTCCGTTCGGAATGATGGTCATGTGCGCTTTTATGCGGACCTGCACATACATTCGCGATATTCCCGCGCGTGCAGCCGGGACTGCGACCTGGAGCACCTGGCCTGGTGGGCCGGCCGCAAGGGAATCACCGTGGTCGGGACCGGCGACTTCACCCATCCGGCGTGGGCCGAGGAGCTGGCCGCCAGCCTCGTCCCCGCGCAATCCGAGCCTGGCCTGTTCCGGCTGCGGCCGGA
>JASHPP010000472.1 GCA_030038035.1 Trebonia sp. | reverse complement strand
GGCGGATCACGCCCAGCCCAAGGCCGCGGCCACGCCGCCGCCCGCGGACGCCGAGCTCACCCGGCTGCGCGGCGCCGCCGCCCGCACCGCGCAGAACATGGCGGCCAGCCTGTCCGTGCCCACCGCGACGAGCGTGCGGGCCGTGCCGGCCAAACTGCTCATCGACAACCGCATCGTCATCAACAACCACCTGCAGCGCGGCAAGGGCGGGAAGGTCTCCTTCACCCATCTGATCGGCTACGCGATCGTCCGGGCCCTCAGCGAACTGCCGGAGATGAACGCCGCCTACGCCGAGGAGGACGGCAAGCCGGAGCTCGCGCTGCCCAACCACGTCAACCTCGGGCTGGCGATCGACCTCAGGAACAGGGACGGCAGCCGGCAGCTCGTCGTGCCGAACATCAAGGCCGCCGACGAGATGGACTTCCGCCAGTTCTGGACGGCTTACGAGGACGTGGTGCGCAAGGCGCGCACCGGCAAGCTCGCCGTGGCCGACTTCCAGGGCACCACGATCTCCCTGACCAACCCGGGGACGATCGGCACCGAGCACTCCGTGCCGCGCCTCATGCCCGGCCAGGGCTGCATCGTCGGCGTCGGCGCCATGGAATACCCCGCGGCCTACCAGGGCGCGAGCGAGGAGACCATGGCCAGGCTGGCGATCAGCAAGACGGTCACGCTCACCTCCACCTACGACCACCGGATCATCCAGGGCGCGCAGTCCGGGGACTTCCTGCGGATCATCCACCAGCTGCTGCTCGGCGGCGACGACTTCTACGACGACATCTTCGCCAGCCTGCGCATCCCCTATGAGCCGGTGCGCTGGGTCAAGGACTTCCCTTACGGGCACGAGGACGACGTCACCCGGTCGGCCCGGGTCCAGGAGCTCATCCACGCCTACCGGGTCCGCGGCCACCTGATGGCCGACACGAACCCGCTGGAGACCGTCCAGCGCAGGCACCCGGACCTGGACATCAACCAGCACGGCCTGACGCTGTGGGACCTGGAGCGCGAGTTCGCCACCGGCGGGTTCGGCGGCAAGCCCCGGATGCGGCTGCGGGAGATCCTCGGTGTCCTGCGAGACTCCTACTGCCGCACGGTCGGCATCGAGTACATGCACATCCAGGATCCCGAAGAGCGCAAGTGGATCCAGGAGCACGTCGAGGTGCCGCAGGTGCGGCCCGGGCACGACGAGCAGATCCGCATCCTGTCCCGGCTGAACGTGGCCGAGGCGTTCGAGATGTTCCTGCAGACCAAGTTCGTCGGCCAGCGCAGGTTCTCCCTCGAGGGGGCCGAGGCGCTGATACCGCTGGTCGACGCGGTGATCAGCCAGGCCGCCGAGGCGCACCTCGACGACGCCGTGATCGGGATGGCGCACCGCGGCCGGCTGAACGTCCTCGCGAACATCGTCGGCAAGTCCTACGGGCAGATCTTCAAGGAGTTCGAGGGCAACCTCGACCCGAAGTCCACGCAGGGCTCGGGGGACGTGAAGTACCACCTGGGCGCCGAAGGGACGTTCACCTCCGCGACCGGCGCCCCGATCCGCACCTGGCTGGTCGCGAACCCCAGCCACCTGGAGGCGGGCGACCCCGTCACCGAGGGCGTGGTCCGCGCCAAGCAGGACATCCTGGACAAGGGCGAGCCCGGCTTCACCGTGCTGCCAGTGCTCATCCACGGCGACGCGGCGTTCGCCGGGCAGGGCGTGGTCGCCGAGACCCTCAACCTCAGCCAGCTGCGCGGCTACCGGACCGGCGGTACCGTGCACATCGTGGTGAACAACCAGGTCGGCTTCACCACCTCGCCGCAGTACTCCCGGTCCAGCGTCTACGCCACCGACGTGGCGCGGATGATCCAGGCCCCGATCTTCCACGTCAACGGGGACGACCCCGAGGCCGTGGTGCGGGTCGGCGAGCTGGCGTTCGCCTACCGGCAGGCGTTCCGCAAGGACGTCGTGATCGACATGGTCTGCTACCGCAGGCGCGGACACAACGAAGCCGACAACCCGAGCTTCACCCAGCCGCTGATGTACGACCTGATCGAGGCCAAGCGCTCGGTGCGCAAGCTGTACACCGAGTCGCTGATCGCCCGCGGCGACATCACGATGGAGGAGGCCGAAGCCGCGCTGCGCGACTACCAGCAGCAGCTAGAGCGCGCGTTCACCGAGACCAAGGAGGCGGCGGAGCGCCCCGCCGAGCCCGGCACCGTGCTGCGGACAGAGCCGGCCGAGCGCCCCGTCAACCACAGGGCCGTGCCGACCGCCATCAGCACGGACGCGCTCAAGCAGATCATTGAGACCCAGCTGGTCATGCCCGCGGACTTCACCCCGCATCCGCGGCTCAAGCCGCAGCTGGACCGGCGGGCCACGATGGTCGACGAGAACGCCATCGACTGGGCCACTGGCGAGCTGCTCGCTTTCGGCGGCCTGCTGCTCGACGGCCACCCGGTGCGGCTCGTCGGCCAGGACAGCCGCCGCGGCACGTTCGGCCAGCGGCACGCGGTGCTCGTGGACCGGCACACCGGTGCCGAGTACACGCCGCTCAAGCGGCTGGACAACGGCAAGGCGCG
>JASHPP010000471.1 GCA_030038035.1 Trebonia sp. | reverse complement strand
TGGCCTAGCGGCGTGCTCGTCCGCCGCCGCGGCTGCGGGTGCGCCGGGTACGTCCTGCGGCACGACCCGCACCGCCGCCAACGTGCCCGTGGTGATCAAGGTGGCCAAGGGGACCGTGGATTGCGCCGCGGTGCTGCACGTCGAGGACACCTACGCGGCGATGATGCGGGCGGGCGAGGTGCCGGGCAACGGCGGCGGCGCCCCGGTCACCGTGAACGGCTGGACCTGCCAGGGGTACCCGACGCCACAGGTGCTGCGGACCGGCGACGCCTCGCAGTGTCATACGGCCAGCGCCGAGGTGGTCGCCGTGCTCGCGCTGCCGTCCGCCGGCAGCTGAGCCCCGCCTCCGGCCATCCCCGCGTCCAGCCGCACGTCGATCTCCGGCATGCCCGCGCCGCCCGGGAACGCGGCGCTGCGGGTGAACGTGCCGCCGTCCGGCGGCACGTCGTCGTCGGCGCGGGGACGGACCGCGCTGAGCCCGCGGCTCGTGCTGATCATCTGCACCTGGTCGCGGCCGGACGCCTTGGCCCGGTACAGCGCCGCGTCGGCGGCGGCGAGCAGGTCGGTCAGCTCGCGGCGCGAGCCCGCGTCCAGGGCCGCCACGCCGATGGACACGGTCACAGGCACGCGCTCGGTCCCGGCCGTGCCGCCCGCGCCCCCCGAGTAGATGGGCAGCTGCGAGATGTGCGCGCGGACCCGTTCGGCGATACGCAAGGCGTCAACCGCCCGCGTTTGCGGAAGCAGCATCACGAACTCCTCGCCGCCGAACCGGCCCGCCAGGTCGTAGTCGCGAAGTATCTGGGTCATCGTGGTCGCGATCTGCCTCAGCACATTGTCGCCGACCAGGTGCCCGTAGGTGTCGTTGATCTGCTTGAACCGGTCCAGGTCGAGGAGCGCCACGGCGAGCGGCGAGCCGGTGCGGACCGCGCGGGCGACTTCGGCCGCCGCCTCGCGCTCCCATGTCATCGCGTTGAGCAGGCCGGTCTTGGCGTCCGCCCTGGCCTCGTTGAGCAGCTGGGTGTGGCGGAAGGACCGCTGCAGCAGGGTGACGAGCGGCAGCGCGATGATCAGCGTGACGTAGCTGACCGTCATGCCCAGGGCGACGAGCAAGGCGGCGCACAGCTCGGTCACGTCGTTGTGCAGCGGCTCCACGCCCAGGATGGTGTCCCTGATGCGGGTGGCGGGATCCGCGGCCTTGACCGCGGTCAGCACCAGGCCCTGGTTCACCACCCACTGGGTGAGGCCGGTCAGCGCGGCCGCCATGAGCCACATGTCGGCATGGGCCCACAGGTAGGCGCGCGGGTGGCACCCGACGGGGAGTATCCCGTGGTACACCAGCGACGCCGAGCCATAGGCGATGCCGATCGCCGACGCGGTGAAGACGCGCCGGTACAGCGGCGCCCGCCGCACCCGCCACTGCGTCAGCGCGAGCCTGATCGCCGGGACGACCAGCGCGTACAGCGGGGGAAGCAGGATCACGACGGGGAGTTCCCACACCGCGTAGACGTCCTTCACGACGCCCGCCGGCTCGCTCGAGCGCCTGGTCAGTTCCACCGTGGCGGCGCCGCACCCGAGCAGCGCGCCGAACAGCAGGAGGTCCTCCAGGTAGAACCGGAACAGCGCCGCGTCCACGCAGACCCAGGCCAGGTATCCGCAGACTACGAGCACGACGAACGTGCGAAGCGGCCTCGGCAGCGACCAGACGGCCCAATCACCGACGCGAGGGCACTGACGAGACGCAGTGCCGCGCGCGTGATTCATCAGGCCTCCTTCGCTTTGGCGATGCATTCCGTCGCGGATCCTGGTCCAGACGCCGGGTTGCGCAACGTGCAGTGCTAACCCCACATTGTCACAGATTTCACGTGCGAAATGTCTAAACGCGGCTACCGGCTGGCAGCGGGTCGCGACCGCCGACGCGTCCGGACGGGGCGCGCGAGCATCTGAAACACCGACGGTGCAAGCGTTTGCAGCGTCCGGGCGCTGCCTGTCAGCCACTCAACTGTAACCGAATAGTTACCTGCGGGTGTTTCCACCCCCTGCTGACGGGGATGTTGCGTATTCAAGCATTTGGAACCGGTCTAGTACTCCGCATAAGGTGTAATACTCCGTAAGGTGGACTTTTCAGACAACAGGAGGACGAAGTGACCACTGGCTGGGCGTAGCAGCAGACACAGCAGACGGACCACGCGGCGAAAGGAGGATGGCATGACCACGGGCTGGGCGTAAGAGCACACACGCACGACGCAGCGACCCGCCGACGCGGAAGGAGTGAGGACATGACCACCGGATGGGCGTAAGAACACGCAGCACGCGGACCCCTGGCACGAAAGGAGCGCGAGATGACCACGGGATGGGCGTAAGAGCACACGCAGGACGCAGCGACCCGCCGAGGCGGAAGGAGTGAGGACATGACCACGGGATGGGCGTGACATTCGGCTACCATCGGCCGACGGAGAGCGGCCGGGCGTGACGGCTGAGTGACAGTCAATCGCCGGGCGCGGCTGCCTTCCGCGACCGCATCCAACTCGCCGCGACACCCGCGGCACACAGGGCGCCTGCCGCGCCTGCTACCGCGACGACCGTCGCCGGGGCAAAGTGCAGCGCGGCGGCACCCGCCAGCACCATGATCGTCCCCTGACCCAGGCTCATGCCGCCTTGCGCGAGCCCGAACGCCCGGGCACGTCGTGCCCCGGGCACCGCGCTGACGAACGCCGCGTTGGCCGCGATCTGGTAGGCACCGAAGGCCCCCGAGGCGAAGAGGATCGCCAGCGCGGCGGCCAGCGCGGGGCCCGCGGCGAACAGGATCAGGACACCGCAGGTGGCGACCGCGAGCGGGCCCATCAGGCGCAGCCGCGTCGCGGGCCGAACCAGGCGGCCGAAGGCGAGCATGCCCACCGTCTCGCCGAGGGCCTGGGCGGCCAGGATCGCGCCCACCGTGAGGGCGCCGCCGCCGAAGCTCGCGCCCAGCGGGGCCGCGACGCCCTCGGCGGCGTTGTAGAACGCGGCCAGCCAGCCGAAGAGCATCGGCAGCCGCGTCGCGGGAGAGCGCAGCACCATCAGCGTCGCGCCGATGAAGCCGTCGGCGGCGGGGCTGGCAGGCTCCTGCCCGGCTGCTGGCCCCGCCGCTGCTGGCCCCGCCGCCTCAGGTCCCGCCTCAGGTCCCGCCGCCTCAGGTCCCGCCGCCTCAGGTCCCGCCGCTGCGGGCCGCGCCGCCGGCTTCGCTTGCGGGGGATGGGGCCGTGCCCGCACCCAGCAGCGCACGATGACCGCTGACGCCGCGTACGTGGCCGCGTCGACGATCAGCGAGCTGCGGACGCCGAGGAGCCCCACGGCAGCCCCGCCGGCCGCGAACCCGGCCACCTGGGCGAACTGGTTGGTGGTCAGCGTGATCGCCGTGCCTGCCGCGTACTTCTCCCCCGCCAGGACGTCCGGGTAGATGGCGGCTCGCGCCGCGGTGAACGGCGCGCTGGCCAGCGTCACCACGGCCAGCAGCGTCACGAGCACCGCGAGCGGCACCCCGGGCAGCGCCATGAGCACGACGAGCGCGCACCGGAACGCGTCGCAAGCGATCATCACCCCGCGCCGCGAGAACCTGTCCGCCAGGCCGGCAAGCGTCACGCCGCCGACGAAGACCGGCACCACGCTGAGCATGAACGTCACCGCCGCGAGCAGCGCCGACCTTGTCCTGTCGTACACGAGGACGGTCAGCGCGACCCGGGCAAGCTGGTCACCGACCACCGAGACGAGCTGGGCGAGCCAGAGCGCGCGGAACTCGGCGATGCCGAACACGTCTCGGTAGGTCGGGTGCGCGGCGTGCTCGGGCGCGTGCCCCGCAGCCGGTGCTCGAACAGTGATGTGACCCTCCGTGGCCGTCAGATCGACGATCTTCGACGTCACATGATGCACCGCAAATCCGCACATTGCAAACGATCGTGATAAGTATTTCGAGACGTTAGCAGATACGGACAAAACCGGGCACTTTACCCCGACTAAGCGCGCGGTACGGCGCCGACCCTGCGTGCGGCCTCAGCCACCGCCGCGTCCCGCGCGGCCGTTGTCTCGGCCACGGTGAGCGTCCGGTCCTTGGCACGGAAGCGCAGCGTGTAGGCCAGCGACTTGCGGTCCGCGCCGAGCTGGGCGCCGGTGTAGACGTCGAACAGCCGGACGTCCTCAAGCAGGTCACCCGCCCCGGCGGTCAGCGCCGCCGCCACGTCCGCCGACGGCACGCCGGCCGGCACCACGAGGGCCACGTCCTGGGTCGCCAGCGGGAAGGCCGACAGCGACGGCCCGTGGACCGTGCTGGCCTCGGCCGCGACCGCGAGCACGGCGAAGTCGAGCTCGAGCGCGCAGGTACGCGGCGGCAGGCCGTACGCGGCCACCACCCGCGGATGCAGCTCGCCCGCGTGCCCCGCCAGCCACTCACGCGCCCCGCCCGGATCGGTCGCCCCGTCCGC
>JASHPP010000470.1 GCA_030038035.1 Trebonia sp. | reverse complement strand
GGTTTCCTGGGCGTTCCAGGCGATCAACTACGGCACCCGGCCGGCGCGCTGCTTCTGCTGCCGTCGCCGCCGCCCCGGTTCCGCAGGCCGGCCTGAAACGGGACATACCGGAAGGCTGAAGATTGTCAGGAAACCTTCAGGGAACTGGTAGCACCGGCTGACAGTCCCTTCGGAGTTCGCCAAGGTTGGTAGCCGATTCTCAAGGAGTAACAAGCCGAGAAGCAGCAACAGGACTCGGGGTGACAGGACCAATGAGTGAGCCATTCGCACAGTACCCGTACGGGGCGTACCACGTACCAGAGCCGCCACGCCGGCGGCGCGGCAGGCACGCGCTCGGGCTGACCGTGACGGCGATCGTCGCCCTGGCCGCCGGCGCCGGAGCAGGCGTCGCCCTGTCCCACGGGAGCTCGCCGTCCGGGAGCACGACCGCGGCATCGGGCGCGACATCGGGGACATCCAGCGGGACTTCGAAGACGGCGCTGACCCAGGCGCAGATTGCCAGCCGCGTGGATCCCTCGCTCGTTGACGTCACGTCGACCCTCAGCTACGACGACGCCACGGCCATGGGCACCGGCATCGTCGTGACGTCCAACGGCGAGGTGCTGACCAACAACCACGTGATCAACGGGGCCACGTCGATCAAGGTCACCGACATCGGCAACGGCAGGACCTACACCGCCACCGTGGTCGGTTACGACGAGAGCCAGGACATCGCGGTGCTGCAGCTGTCCGGCGCGTCCGGGCTGACGACCGCGAACTTCGGCAACTCGTCCACGGTGCGGGTCGGCGAGGCGGTCGTCGGGATCGGCAACGCGGGCGGCGTCGGCGGCACCCCGTCCGAGGTGGCCGGCTCGGTGACCGCGCTCGACCAGTCCATCACCGCCTCCGACGAGAGCTCGGGCACGTCCGAGCAGCTGACCGGGCTCATCGAGTCCAACGCCGACATCCAGGCCGGCGACTCGGGCGGCCCGCTGGTCAACTCCTACGGCCAGATCATCGGCGTCGACACGGCGGCCTCGACCGGCTTCGAGTTCGGCAACGGGTTCGGCGGCAACAACTACTTCGGCGGCAACGGGTCGTCCGGCTCAGGCCAGGAAAGCGAGACCCAGGGTTACTCGATCCCGATCGACACCGCGCTGTCCATCGCGCAGGAGATCGAGGCCGACCAGGCCTCGTCGACCGTGCACATCGGCGCGACCGCCTTCCTCGGCCTGGAGATCTCCAGCGAGGAGTACTCGGGCGGCGTGGCGATCGAGGCGACCGTCCCTGGCACGCCCGCGGCCGAGGCCGGGATAACCGCGGGTGACGTGGTCACGTCGATCGCCGGGCAGTCGGTGAGCACCGGCAGCGACATCTCGCAGATCCTCATCGGCTACCACCCGGGTAACAAGATCAGCATCTCCTGGACCAACGAGTTCGGCCAGTCGCAGTCCGCGACCGTGACGCTGGCCACCGGCCCGGCCGCCTGACCGGCCGCTCGCGCCAACCACACGGCGCGGCGGGCGTGAGTCGCCCGCCGCGCCGTGTGTCATGATCGTGGCATGGGTCAGCGAGGTCCCGACTGGAACACCCGGCGACCTGTGGAAGGCGCGGATGGGCACTTTGGCATCGGTTCACATCTACCCGCTGAAGGGGTGCCGCGCGGTTGACCTCGGCGCCGCGGCGGTCGAGCCGTGGGGGCTGGCGGGCGACCGGCGCTGGCTGCTCGTCGACGCGGACTACCGGTTCATCTCCCAGCGAGAGCACGCCTTGATGGCGCGCGTCGTGGTCACGTACGGCCCTGGCGCCGGCATCGCCGTGGCAGCGGACGGTCATCCGCCGCTCTGGGTGCCGGCGCCCGCCGGGGAGCAGGCGCCCGCCGGGGAGCAGGCGCCAGATCCGGAGCTGCTCAAGGTCACCGTGTGGGGGTCCACCCTGCTGGCCGCCGCCGCCGGGGCCGAGGCGGACGCGTGGTTCTCCGCCTACCTGGGCGAGCCGGCCCGGCTGGTCTACCTGGACGACCCGACGCGGCGCGCGGTGGACCCGGAGTTCGGCGCGGACGGCGACGTCGTGAGCTTCGCCGACGGGTACCCGCTGCTGCTCACGAACACCGGCTCGCTGCGCCAGCTCGGCGAGTGGCTCGCCGCCGCGGGCGAGCAGCCGGTGCCGATGAACCGGTTCCGCCCCAACGTCGTGGTGACCGGTTTCGAGCCGTGGGCCGAGGACCGCTGGCGCCGCGTCCGGATCGGACCGGTGTCGTTCCGCGTCGCCAAGCCATGCGGCCGCTGCGTCGTGACCACGACCGACCAGGTCACCGGCGCGCGCGGCACGCAGCCGCTGAGGATCCTCGGGCGCAAGCGCCGGTTCGGCCAGAGCCTGGTATTCGGGCAGAACATCATCCCCGACTCCCCGGGAGTCATCCGGGCCGGCGACCCGGTGGAGATCACCGAGTACGCGCCGCGCCCTGACGCCATCCCAAGCGCCACGTAGCCCGATACGCGGCGCCGATACGCGGCGCCGATACGGGGCCCCGACGCGCGGGGCCCCGATACACGGAGGCGGTTTCCCTGGCGTCACAGGAGTCCCGCAAGTGCCACCTTGGACACTTTATGCATGGACAAATCGGGCATTCCGGACGTCAAATGGTCACAGAGTGTGCAAAGTCGCACGCCAGCGGTCCCTGTGGCCAAAGGGGCGGCGACGGAGGGGCCGCGACAGGGGCGGCGGGCAGAGCCGGCCGGCGGGGGTAGGCGGCCGGGCGGGGCAGAGCCGGCCGGCGGGGGCAGGACAAGCGGCGGGGGCAGAATGGGGGGCGCGGTGGTGTTGGATAGGGGTATGGCTGTCGACGGTGAATACCTGCCAAGCCCCGCCGCGTGGGTTCGGGACCAGGTCGAGGAGTACGAAGGCTCGGGCGGCACGAGCGGCACGACGCTGCGCGACACCGGGCTGCCCGTGGTGATCGTCACCAACCGGGGCGCGAAGACCGGCGCGGTGCGCAAGACGCCGGTGATGCGCGTGGAGCACGACGGCAGCTATGCCGTCGTGGCGTCCAAGGGCGGCGCCCCGCAGCACCCGCTCTGGTACTACAACCTGCGCGCGAACCCGCACGTCGAACTGCAGGACGGCGCGGACAAGCGGGAGATGACCGCGCGCGAGCTGTCCGGCGATGAGCGGGCGCGGTGGTGGGAACGCGCCGTGGCCGCCTACCCGCCCTACGCCGAGTACCAGCAGCGGACCTCGCGGCTCATCCCCGTGTTCGTGCTTGAGCAGGCCGGCTAGTCGGTCCGCGCCTCATCGAGGGCGAGCGCGACCTGCCGTTCGTGCTCGCGGCGCAGCCAGTCCGCCGCCAGGCGCGGGTCGCCGACGTCGTGCCCGGCCTCAACCGCGTCCAGGTAGCCGAAGTCCGCGGCGACCCGCCGCCGGAACTCCGCCGCGTCGCCGACGTGGCCGTGGCCGGGCACGACGGCCCGGACGCGGGGCTGGGCGGCCAGCGCGCCAAGACCCGCCCGGTAGCCGCCGAACGGGTCGGCCGCGCCGGTGTCGAGCAGCGGTATCTCGATGTCGGAGCACATGTCACCGGCGACGAGCACGCCCGTCTCCGGCAGGAACAGCGCGCCGTGCCCTGGCGCGTGCGCCTCGTGCGCCACCACGACCGCCCGCGGCCCGTCCCAGGCGATCTCGGCTCCGAGCAGCGGCTCCAGCCGCGCGAACAACGTCAGGTCGTGTCCGGGCGCC
>JASHPP010000469.1 GCA_030038035.1 Trebonia sp. | reverse complement strand
GCCGGCGCGCTCGCGCCGGCCGCCGCCCCCGTCGCGGCGCTCGTGCCCGCGGAGCTCCCCGCGGCCCCGCAGCCGGCCAGTGCCGCTGCCATGAGGATCGCGCCGGCAACCGGCGCGGGATGACGATGAATCTTTCGCATGGGTCCAGCATTCTGGCGCGCCGGACGGACGGCCAGGCAGGACAACCCACGGGAATTTCTGCCGGTTTCCCACATTCGGGGGCAGCCCGCGACATTAGCGGCGGTTAGGATACCGGCAGCGCCTGAACATGAGGGACAAGCGGTGGCAGCGGGAAGCGGGACGATCCCGGCGGGCAACGGGGCATTCACGGGCGGGTGAGCGTGCGCGCGGAACAAAGTTTCGCCTGGCCGGAGAGCCTCGCCCGGCAATTGCGGCAGCGGCGGTCGGCGCTTGGCCTCACCCAGGAGGACCTGGCCGACCGCTCCGGAGTGGCCGTCCGGACGATCAGCGACATCGAACGCGGACGGAGCCGGTTCCCGCACCGGCACACACTGGGAGCGCTCGCGGACGCGCTCGGGCTCACCGCCGCCGACAGGGAGCGGTTCATCGCCGCGGGCCGGGAAGGCATCCAGCCAGGCCTCGTGCCCACCGACCAGCCAGGCCCGCCCCGGCCGCCCCGGTTGCTGCCGCGCGACATCACGTCGTTCACTGGCCGCGAAGCCGAGCTGGAACGGCTGACCGCGGCGGTGCGGGACGCGGGCACCGGCGGCCTGTTCGCGATCGACGGGATGGGCGGGGTCGGGAAGACCACGCTCGCGCTGCGCGCCGCCCACCAGCTCGCGGACCGCTACCCCGACGGTCAGCTCTACCTCGACCTGCGCGGATACACCACCGGGCTCGACCCGCTCACGCCCGCGGAAGCGCTCGCCTCGATGCTGCGGTCGCTCGGCGTGCCGGACCACGCCATCCCGGACGACCCGGCCGCGCGTGCCGCCGTCTACCGCAGCCGCCTGGCCGGGACGCGGACCCTGGTGGTCCTCGACAGCGCCGTGGACGCGGCGCAGGTCCGCCCGCTGCTGCCGGGCACGTCGGGCTGCCTGGTGATCGTCACGAGCCGCCGCAAGATCCAGGGCCTCGACGACGCCGAGCCCGTCAGCCTTGACGTGCTCAGCGAGCCGGACGCGGTCGCGCTGTTCCGCCGGATCGCCGGCCAGGAACGCGCCGGGGACGATCCGGCGGCCGTGACAGAGGCGGTGCGGCTGTGCGGGTTCCTGCCGCTCGCCATCCGGATCGTCGCCGCGCGGCTTCGGCAGCGCGGCAGCGTGCCGGTCGAGGCCGTCACCGCTCAGCTGCGCCAGCGGCGACGGCTGGCGGACCTGAGCGACGACGACAGGAGCCTGGCCGCGGTTTTCGACATTTCGCTGCGGCAGCTGCCGGCCGGCGGCCGGCGCATGTTCCTGCTCGCGGGGCTCGTTCCCGGCCCGGACTTCGACCTGCACGCCGCCGCCGCGCTCGACGGCGGTGACGGGGACACCGCGCTGCGCCTGCTGGAGTCCCTGGTCGACAACAACCTGCTCGGCCAGCCGGCCCGCGGCCGCTTCCGGCTGCACGACCTGGCCCGCGTGCACGCCCGGGGACTGCTCACCGCCGATCCGCCCGGCCTGGCGCCTGGCGACAGGGACGCCGCGATCACCAGGGTCCTTGACTACTACCTGTCCGCGGCGCTGGCGGCCGATCGCTGCCTGGAGCGCCGCCTGCCCGACGTGGCATTCCCCGCTCCGGCCGCGGCGGTCGCGCCGGCGGGGGCCGCCCCCGCGGAGGCGACCCTCGCGCCGTCCTTCGACGGCCCGCAGCAGGCACGCGCATGGCTCGCCGCGGAATTGCCCAGCCTGGAAGCGGCCGTGCGCTACTGCCTCGGACACGACCGCTACGCCCACGCCGTCGCGCTGTCCGCCGCGCTCGCGCACTACCTGCGGGCGTACGGACCCTGGGCCATCGCGAGAACCCTGGATTCCGCCGTCGCGGCGGCGGCCGACGCCCGTGGCGACGCCCGCGGCGCCGCGGGCGCGCTGGCGCATCGTGGCGTCATCGCGCGGCAGACCGGGGCGCTGGCGGAGGCGGACAGCAGCCTGTGCGGCGCGCTTGACCGCTATCGCGCGCTCGGCGACCGGCGCGGCCAGGCGGGCGTCCTTGTCGAACTCGGCATCGTGCAACGGCTGACCGGGGAACACGATGCGGCCGAAGCGGGCCTGCGCGCCGCCCTCGACACGTTCCGCACCCTCGCCGACCCGCGCGGCGAGGCCGCCGCGCTCGCGGAAATCGGCAGCGTGCTGCGCCAGCGCGGCATGTTCACCGAAGCCGAGGAGGCGCTGACGCGAGCCCATGACCGCTACCGCGCCGCGGGGAACCGCACCGGCGAGGCGTCGACGCTGGCATACCTTGGCGGCGTCCAGTGGGCGCGCGGGGCGCTCGACGCGGCGGCGGCGTCCCTGACCGCGGCGCTGGAGATCAACCGCGACCTCGGCGACCCGACCGGGGAGGCCAACTGCCTGCTCTACCTCGGCGGCGTGCACCGCGACACCGGCGCGCTCGGCACGGCGGCCGAGCACCTGTCCGCGGCGCTGCGCGCCTACACCGGCCTCGGCGACCGCCGCGGCCGGGCGGGCGCGCTGGCCGTCCTGGGCTCCGTGACCAGGCAAGCCGGGGACGACGCGGCGGCCGCCAGGTACCTGTCGGAGGCGCTCGACCTGTTCCGGGAGCTGAACGACGCCGGCGGCCTAGCCGAGACGCTGAACAACTACGCGGCGTTGCTGGCCGCGGCGGGCGACGCCGCGGCGGCACGGGAACGCTACACCGAATGCCTCGTCCTTGCCCGCCACATCGCGGCGGGCAAGGACGAGGCCGACGCGCTCACCGGCATAGCGCACACCTACGGCCTGCAAGGCGACGCGGAAAGGGCCGCCGGGCATTACACGCAGGCGCTGACGCTGTACAAGAAGATGGACTGCGCGGCCGACGCGGACCGGGTCGAGGCGGCCCTGGCCGCCCTGCGCCGCACCGGGTTACCCGCGTATGTTGGCGCAGGGAATCTTCGAGATGATGCCCGCCTGGGCTTGCACGGTCAGGATCCGCTGCGGATCGCCGCCGCAGGTGCGCAGCCACGCGGCCGCGATGGGCGCCCAGGCGGGCACCGTGGCGCGAAGGCCCGCGAAGCGGTAGTCGGCGATCCAGCCGAATGCCAGGACGGCGACCAGTGCGGTGGCCGCCGCCACCGCGGCCGTGCGGCCGCGGACGCCGCGAACGCGCGCGCCGCGGACGCGGGTCCCGCGGACCTCACGGACGAACCAGTCCACGGCGACGATGGCGGCGGCGTCGAGCAGCAGGATGGGGACAACGGTGTACCTGGAGCCGTGCTCGGCCGTCGGGGTGACCGGCAGCACGGTGGCCTGCCAGGTCGCGGTGACGGACGCGATCGTGAGCACGAACCCGCCGGCCAGCGCCACCAGGACGAAGATCTTGGCCGGCCGCGGCTGCGTGAGCAGCGCCCAGCCGAAGATGACCGCGAGGAAGCACCCGACGATCAGCGTGCCGGCGTTCACCCCCACCTGGTCCCGTATCCACCACGACAGGTGCCAGCTGATCGAGGGCAGCACGACTTCGTGACCGTAGAACGCGACCGCCTGGCCGGGCGTCGCCAGCTTCGACACCCGCGAGTGCCCGTCGAAGAGCGTCTGGTAGACCCATGGCGCCTGCACGAGCGCGCCGACCGCCCAGCCGACGGTCACGCCGTGCTCGCGCAGCCGGGGCAGCGCGATGACGCGCAGCAGCAGCAGCGGCGCGAAGACGAGGGCGAGCGCGTTGGAGATGACCGCGGTGAACCCGATCAGCGCCGCGAGGGCGATGCCCGTCCGCGTCCGCGGGCGCCACAGGATCGCCCAGAACAGCGCGAACAACAGGTACCAGCACGTGTCGACGCCGCTGTCGGCGACCTCCATCGGCGCGACGGGCAGCAGCACGACGGCCAGGCCAAGCAGGCCGCGCAGCCACGGCGAGCGGATGTGCCCGGCGCTGGCGCGCAAGACAAACAACGCGCACGCGGACGCGATGACCGCGCCGGTGACGGCGAAGAACAGCGCCGCGTCCGGCAGCGGCAGCATGGCCGCCCCTTGGCCGATCAGCTGCTCGGGGATCGTCAGGTACCCGTTGTGCGGCGTCAGCAGGTGCGACCAGGGGTGCTCCAGCGCCTGGATGAGGTAGGTGTTGTAGTCGTCCGCGTAGATGCCGGCCCAGGCGGGCGTGCCCGGTACCCGTCCGAGCAGCACCAGGGTTCCCGCGGCGAGCGCGGCGACATAGGCCGCGACGACCATGCGACGCTGCGAGAGGGGCCCTTTGCCCCCGCGCGCCGGCTCAGGGAACAGCTCGCGGACGAGGCCGGCGACGTACGCGGCCCGCTCCCGCCACCACCCGGGCGCCGGATTCTGGTCATCCGCACGCCGCGGCATGCGATCCAGGTGCGTCAAGAATTTCCCTCGGCGGCTAGCGACGACAGAACGTAGCGAGTGCGCGAATCATGCAGGGTGCTGAGTTTAGCCTCGGTTTAGCCTCGGCGTGGCGCGGTATGCGCCGTGTGGCCGACAATGGAACCGTGACGTTTCGCCGTGCGATCGTGCGGCCGTTCCGGTACCCGGCGCGGTGGCTGTCGTTCCTGGCTGGCGGGCTGCCCCCCGTTTTGGTGTTCCCTGAGCCCAGCCTGTCATACCTGGCGTGGTTCGCGCTGGTGCCCGGCATGGTGCTGTTCATGCGCGCGGGCTCGGTCCGCGAGGCCGTCGCCCGCGGCTGGTGGTTCGGCGCCGGGTACCTGATCGCGATGCTGTACTGGATGACGCCCGAGATCGGGCCAGGGCTGCTGCTGCTCGGCGCGGTCATGGGCTGGATGTGGTCGCCGTTCGCGGTCGCCGTCAGGCAGCTGCTGCGCCCGCCGGTCTCGTTGCCGCGGTTCGCCGGGGCGCTTGTCGTGGTCCCGAGCTGCTGGCTGATCCCTGAGTGGATCCGCTCCTACCAGGGACTCGGCGGGCCCTGGGACCTGTACGGCGCGTCGCAGTGGCAGCATCCCGCGGTGCTCGCGCTCGCGGCCGTCGGGGGAGTGTGGCTGGTCAGCGTCGCCCTGGTGATGGCCAACGTCGCGATCGCGGTCATCCTGGGCGCGACGGCGCCAGCCCGGCTCGTCCCCGGCACCGGCGCGCCGGCGCGCCGGCTACCGCTCGCGGCCGCCGGCGTCGCGGCGCTCGCCGCCGCCGCCGGATCCGGGCCGCTGGCGTTCGCGCTCACCCCGCCGTTCCCGGCGGTCCGCGAGGTCACCGTCGCGATGGTGCAGCCGGGCGTGGTCGCGGAGCACCAAGCCGACGCCAGCGAACAGCTGACCGCTCAGCTGAGCACAGGCGGCAGGATTGACGGGGTCAGGCCCGACCTGATCGTCTGGGGCGAGAGCAGCATCAGCGTCGACCTCACCGGTACCACGGCGGCCGACCGCGCGACGCTGCGCCAGATCGAGGCGCTGTCCGCGAAGGACGGAGCCGAGATCCTGGTCAGCCAGGACACGACCCCGCCGGGCAAGGGGCACGAGAAGTGGGCGGTGCTGGTCAGCCCGGCCGGGATCGAGGGGGTCTACGTCAAGACGCGGCTGGTCCCGTTCGGCGAGTACATCCCGTTCCGGCAGGAACTCGGCTGGCTCACCAGGATCAGCAAGGCGGCGGGGTCGAACATGACGCCGGGAACCGGCGCGCACCTGCTGCAGGCCGTCGACCGGGCCGGGCAGCCGCTGCCGATCGGCGTGCTGATCTGCTTCGAGTCGGCGTTCCCCGACATGTCCCGGGTGGACGCCGACCTCGGCGCCGAGCTGATCGTCTACCAGTCGTCGACCGCGACCTTCCAGGGCACGTGGGGGCCGGATCAGCACGCGTCGCTCGGCGCGCTGCGCGCCGCGGAGACCGGCCGCCCGGTGGTGCAGGCGGCGCTGACCGGGGACACGGTCGCCTACGACGCGCGCGGCAGGCAGCTGGCATCGCTGGGCCAGTCGGGGCATGGCGTCGTGACCGTCGGGCTGGCGCTCCCGGCCGGGTCCGACCGCACGTTCTACGACCGGGCAGGCGACTACGTCATGTGGACGGGCGTGGCGATCACGGGGCTCGCCGCGCTGGTCATGTTCGCGCGCCGGCGAGGTTTTCTAGGCGGCGGCGCTGGTATATCGGGCGGGCGTACGGCAGAATATGACGCAGACACCGGGCAACCTGTCCCGAGCTAGGTAGCCCCGAGCTGGGTAGCCGAGCTGGGTAGCAGGGTGGCCGTTGGCGAGGTCGCAGGGGAAGGCAAACCTCGTCTAGGGAGGCACGGTGTCGGTTTGCGGCGTTCTCCAGGTTCATTCGGCGCCCCCGGCGCTATGCCCGCACATCGAGTGGGCAGTAGCGGGGAGCGTCGGAACGGCCGTCAGCATGCCCTGGGTCAGCCAGCCCGCTGCCCCGGGTTCACTTCGCGCGGAGCTCGCCTGGCACGGTCGGCCAGGCACGGCGGGCGCGATCACGTCGGCGCTCGCCGGATGGAACCGGCTGCGCTTCGAGGTCACCGAGGAAGCGTCCCCCGGCTGCGACGCGGTGCGTTACAGCTACACCCCCGACCTGGGCATCTTCTCGGCGGTGACGAGCGGGAACGGCGACATCATGGTCCCCGAGGGCAGGCTGCGCGCCGCGGTGTCGCTGGCCGCGGCCGGCGGCCAGGCGCTGCAGGCGGAACTGCAGCGGCTGCTCGGCACCGCGTGGGACAACGAGCTCGAGCCGTTCCGCCGCGCGAGCGACGGCGCCCCGGTGCGCTGGCTCAACGCCACTGGCTGAGCATGACCGGCTTCTCCGCCGCCAGCCTGCCCGACCTGACGGGCCGGACGGCGATCGTGACCGGTGCCAACAGCGGCATCGGGCAGGCGGCGGCCCGCGCGCTCGCGGCGGCCGGCGCCCGCGTCGTGCTCGCGGTGCGCGACGTCGCGAAGGGCCAGACCGCCGCGGTCGCCATGCCGGGCATCCCGGGTACCCCAGGCGCGCCCGAGGTCCGCGAGCTCGATCTCGCCAGCCTGGATTCGGTGCGCGGGTTCGCCGCGGCCTGGGACGGCGGGATCGACCTGCTCATCAACAACGCCGGGGTGATGATCCCGCCGCTGACCCGCACGGCCGACGGGTTCGAGTCCCAGTTCGGCACGAACCACCTCGGCCACTTCGCGCTGACGAACCTCCTCCTGCGGCACGTGGCCGGCCACGGCCGCGTCGTGACCGTGTCCTCGGACGTGCACAGGATCGGCCGGATCGACTTCGACGACCTGAACTGGGAGCGCAAGCGCTACCGGCCGTGGCGCGCGTACGGGCAGTCGAAGCTGGCCAACCTGCTGTTCACCGCGGAGCTGCAGCGCCGGCTGTCCGTCGCCGGGTCCAGCGTGCTGTCCAACGCCGCGCATCCCGGCTACGCCGCGACCAACCTGCAGTTTCACAGCCAGCGCCGGTCGGTCGACTTCCTTATCGGCCGGCTAGGGAACCGGCTGCTCGCCCAGGACGCCGCCGGCGGGGCGCTGCCGACCCTGTACGCCGCCATCGCCGACATCCCCGGCAACAGCTACGCCGGGCCCGGCGGGTTCGCCGGATTGCGCGGCGCCCCGAAGCTGGCAGCGCGTTCGGCCGCCGCGCGCGACCCCGAGACCGCGCGCCGCCTGTGGACGGTATCCGAGGAGCTCACCGGAGTGCGGTTCCCGCTGGCCTGACGGGCGGGCATGGGCACCTGGTGGCTAAAGCGCGCCTTAACCGGCGGCTAAGGCCTCGCTGGCAGCGTGTGGCCAAAGGCATCACACCTGGAGGCGACGATGGACGCCGACACGATTTTCCTCGACTGCCCCGCCTACACCGACCCGCGCGGGACCGCACGCTGCGGCCTCCCCGCGGCCGTGGAGGACCGCTACAGGCTCGGCTCGACCGACGGAGCGGTGACGGGCGTGCGGATCCGCTGCCCGCGGGGCCACTGGTTCAGCGGTCCGGTCGACGCGCTGACCACGCACGCGGCGCCGGCGCCCGACACCGCCGTCGGCCCCGCGAGCGCGCGTCGCGGCACGCGTCTCATCTCACTAGCGTGAGCGTGCCGTCCCGGTGGCGCTCCGCCGGGCAACCCCCATGCGGAGAGTTAGCTAACTGTGGCTATATGGTTAGCTCATTTACGGTGGTCAATCAGTTTTTACGCGATAGAATTCGATGTAGCAGTTACTTACTACACGAATGGTGATCGCATGTCGCAGCCGCCGGTTTCAGGGCGCGGAATGGGCGACGGGCTGGGCGAGGAGCCTGCCCGGGGCTCCCGGCTGTCCGGAGGCTCTCCCGCCGTTCCCGGCCCCCGCCGAGGGCACGGGCTTCGGCTGCGCGACTTCGCCAAGGACGGCGCCGGGGACGCCTGCCCGCGGGGCCCGGATCTGGCCGCCGCGCTCGCCGGCCTCTCCGGCCCGGAGTGGCGGTGCGCGGGTGCCACCGACGAGGAGCTGGTCGGCCTGCTGGGCCGGTGGGCGGGCCTGGAGTCGTGGGCAGCGGCCGGGAAGCTGGGTGTGGTGCGGGAGCTTATCCGCCGCCGCGCACTGCCCGGCGGTGCGCATGGGGACCTGCCTGATGCCTGGGAGGATGACCTCAGCCACGAGATCACCCCCGCCCTGGGCATGTCGCTGCCGGGGGCGGACAAGCTGGCCAATACCGCGTGGGAGCTGGGGGCGCGGCTGCCAGGCATCGACGCGGCGCTGGCCAGCGGCACGATCGACTCCCTGAAGGCGCAGCTGATCCTCAGAGAACTGACCGTGCTCGACGATGCGCACATCGCCGAAGCCGAGGCGCTGATCCTGCCCGAGCTGCCCGGCAAGACGCCTGGCCAGCTCGCCAAGCTGGCCGCCCTGGCCGTGGCCGGCGTGGACCCCGAAGGCACCCGCAAGCGGCGCGAGCACGCCGAACGGGAAGACGCCCGGGTCCGGCTGTGGCGCGAGCACAGCGGCGCGAGCGCGCTGGCGGCCTACGGGCTGCCCGCCGACGCGGCGCTGGCGGCGCACGCTAACGTCGGCCAGCGCGCCGGGGAGTACAAGCAGGCCATGATCATGCCCGGCGCCCGCATGGACCAGCTGCGCGTGCTGGCGTTCTGCGACATCCTCAACGGGATCAGCGCCGCCGCCCGGATCGCCCAGGCTCAGGCGGAGCTGCAGCAGCAGCCCGCCGCTCCGGCCGGGGCCGACACGCAGCACGGCCCCGGTGACGACGGCGCTCCCGGTGACGACGGCGCTCCCGGTGACGACGGCGGCCCCGGTGGCCCGGCCTTGCCGGCCAACTCCAACCTGACCTTCCCGCTGGCCACGCTTCTTGGCCTGGCCGAGCGGCCCGGCCAAGCACACGGCCTGGGTGCCCTCGACCCTGCCCTGGTCCGCGACCTGGCCGCCGCGGCCGTCCGCAGCCCGCACAGCAGGTGGTGTGTCACGATCACCGACGACAACGGCTACGCCATCGGCCACGGCTGCGCGAAACCCGCCAGGACGACAAGCCGCGCCAGCCCCTGGACCTTCACTCGCCAGGACGATCCCGGCCCACCGGACGGGTTCGGCACCTGGCTCCTCACCCTGCCCGACGGGCGGCAGCTCACCGTGAAACTCGGCCCGGTCCCGGTGACTGACTGCGACCACAGGTACGAGTCCCGGTCCTACCAGCCCAGCGACATCCTCCGGCACCTGGTCGAGATCAGGGACGGGGCCTGTACGTTCCCGCCCTGCTCCCGGCATGCCCGCGGCTGCGACTTCGAGCACGCCGTCCCCTATGACCAGGGCGGGCGAACGTGCGCGTGCAACGCCGGCGCGCGAAGCCGCAGGTGCCACAAGGTAAAGCAGTCGAAAGGGTGGAAACTCGCCCAGCCCTCCCCGGGCTGGCATCAGTGGACAACCCCGTCAGGCCGCACGTATACGCAAGGACCGATGAAGTACCCCGCGTAACACCGTATCGTTCAGGGGTGAGCGCAACGGGGCACGTCTGCGACCCGGGAACGTACTGGACAGTTCCTGACCCGACGCGCCTGGCCACGGCCATCCGGCTGCGGGCGGTCCGGATGGTGGCGCCGCTGGGGTTCGGGTACCTGGGGCAGGCGCTGTCATCGGCCGAGCAGGTCGCCGCGCTGTTCACCGTGCTGAGGCCAGGCCGTGACCGGCTGGTCTGCTCGCCAGGCCACTACGTGATCGCGATCTTCGCCGCTGCCGCCGAACTCGGCATCCTGGACGAGGAGGCGGTCCGCGGCTACGGCCAGGACGGCTCGCCGGTCGAGGCGATCGGCACCGAGCGCTCGCCGGTCGCCGACTACGTCTGCGGCTCCCTCGGCCAGGGCCTGTCCGCCGCGGCCGGATTCGCGCTGTCGGACCGCCTCAGGAAGCACGACCGGCGGACGTTCGCGATGGTCAGCGACGGCGAGCTGGAGGAAGGCCAGGTCTGGGAGGCGGCGATGTTCGCCGCCCACCACCGGCTGTCCCGGCTGACCGTCCTCCTCGATGCCAACAACTCGCAGGTCGACGGCCCGGTGGACACGATCACGACGATCGAGCCGATCGCCGCCAAGTGGGCGGCGTTCGGCTGGGACGCGGTCGACCTCGACGGCCACGACGTCGGCGCCGTGATCAGGGCCCTCACCGGGGCCGGTGACGGGGACAAACCCTCCGTTCTGATCAACAGGACATCGACCACCCACGGCCTGCACTGCCTTCCCCCCGACGCGGACGGGCACTTCATCAAGCTGCCGCCGGAACTGGCCGCCCGCGCCGAGGCCGAACTCCTCGCCAGGCTGGCGGACCGCGATGACTGAGCTCAAGGAGCCGCCCTACCGGACGGTCCTCAAGCCCTACGGCCAGGCGCTTGTCGAGCTCGCCGGGCGGCGGGAGGACGTCGTCTGCCTGACCGGCGACCTCACCAGGCAATGTGAGATCGACTTGTTCGCCGGCGCCTTCCCTGAGCGGTTCATCCACGCCGGCATGGCCGAGGCCAACATGATGGGCATCGCGGGCGCGCTCGCCCGCGACGGATTCATCCCGTTCGTGCACACCTTCGGCGTGTTCGCCACGCGACGCCCCCTGGACCAGATCATCAACGCGATCGCGTTCCCGGGGCTCAAGGTGCGGATCATGGGGTTCATGCCCGGGGTGTCCAGCCCGGGCGGTCCCAGTCACCAGGCGATCGACGACGTGGCGCTGATGCGCGCGCTGCCCGGCATGACCGTGCTCGACGTGGCCGACGCCGTCGAGGCCCGGCAGGTGCCGGCCGCGATCGTGGATGTCGACGGGCCCGTCTACGTGCGGCTGAAGCGGGGGGAGATCCCGGTGATGTTCGGCGATGACCACCGGTTGCGGCTGGACCGCGCCGATGTCCTCGCCCGGGGCGATGACGGCGATGACGTGGCCCTGCTCGCCAGCGGCATGATGCTGGCGCCGGCCCTGGCGGCGGCGACGCTGCTGCGAAGCCACGGCGTATCGGTATCGGTGGTGAACGTGCCGGTGATCAAGCCGCTGGACGCGGCCACCGTGCTCGACGTGGCGCGGGCGGCCCGGGTGGTCGTCACGGCGGAGAACCACACGATCGTGGGCGGCCTCGGCTCGGCG
>JASHPP010000468.1 GCA_030038035.1 Trebonia sp. | reverse complement strand
AACCAGCCGGCCTACGGCATGCGCTCGTACGCCGGGAGCGTGAGGAACTCGGCGAAGGAGTCGGCGAGCGCCACCTCGGTGAACAGCGCGACCGCCTGCCCGTACCGCGCGGCGTCGAAGCTGTCGCCGTACAGTTCGCGGATCTTCACAAGTTCCTCATCGATCATCCGCTCGACCACGTCCTTTGTCACGAGCGGACCGTCGTCGAGGATGACGTCGTTGTGCACCCACTGCCAGATCTGGGAGCGGGAAATCTCCGCGGTGGCCGCGTCTTCCATCAGGTTGAAGATCGCCACCGCGCCGGTGCCGCCCAGCCAGGCGGCGAGGTACTGCAGGGCGACGCTGATGTTGTTCCGCAGGCCTGCCTCGGTGATCCCGCCGGGGGTCTTGCCGATCGCCAGCAGGTCCTCGGCCGACACCGACACCTCCGGCCGCTGCCGCCAGATCTGGTTGGGGCTGGGGCCGAGCTTGGCGTCGAAGATCTCTTTGCAGACGGGCACCAGGTCCGGGTGGGCCACCCAGGAGCCGTCGAAGCCGTCGTTCGACTCGCGGGTCTTGTCGTCGCGCACCTTCGCCAGCGCGATCTCGTTGACCCGCGGGTCGCGGCGGGACGGGATGAACGCGGCCATGCCGCCCATCGCGTGCGCCCCGCGCGCGTGGCAGGTCTTGACGAGCAGCTCGGTGTAGGCGCGCATGAACGGGGCGGTCATCGTGACCGCGTTGCGCTCTGGCAGCACGAAGTCCCGCCCGCGGGCACGGAACTTCTTGATGATGGAGAACTGGTAGTCCCAGCGGCCCGCGTTCAGCCCGCTGCTGTGCTCGCGCAGCTCATACAGGATCTCGTCCATCTCGAACGCCGCCGGGATCGTCTCGACCAGCACGGTGGCGCGGATCGTACCCTGCGGGATCGAAAGAAAATCCTGCGCGATGGCGAACGCGTCGTTCCACAGCCGGGCTTCAAGGTGGGACTCGATCTTCGGCAGGTAGAAGTACGGTCCCTTGCCCTTGTCGAGCTGCCTGCGCGCGCAGGCCGTCATGTACAGCGCGAAGTCGGTGAGGCTGCCGGAGGCCCGCAGCCCGCCGACGAGGATGTGCTTCTCTGGCAGGTGCCAGCCGCGGGGGCGGACCACGATCGTGGCGAGCTCCCCGTCGGGCCGCAGGGCGTACCGCTTGCCGTCGTCGCTGGTGAAGTCGATCCTGCGGTCAAGCGCGTCGGCCAGGTTCAGCTGCCCGCCGATCATGTTCTCCCACAGCGGCGTGTTCGCGTCCTCGAAGTCGGCCAGCCAGACGTTCGCGCCGCTGTTCAGCGCGTTGATCGTCATCTTCTTGTCGGTCGGCCCGGTGATCTCCACCCGGCGGTCGGCCAGGCCGGGCGCCAGCGGCGCGACCCGCCAGGACGGGTCCTCGCGGATCCAGGCCGTGGCCGGGAGGAAGCCGGGCATCGCGCCGCCGTTCAGCTCGGCCTGACGGCGGCGCCGCGCCGCGAGCAGCTCCGCCCGGCGTTCGGCTAGCTCGCCGTGCAGCGCAGCCAGCAGCCCCAGCGCCTTCGGGGTCAGGATCTCGTCGTACCGGTCGCCGGCGGGCCCGGTGATCTCCACGCGCTCAGGCATCGTTGGCTCCTCACAGCTGTGGTTGTACATCCTAGGCACCTGACGCTCGCCGGCACGAGGCCGGCAAGCACGTCTGCCGGTTTCCGCCTCCTGGACCCCCAGGTCACCACGCGCCTTTGCCTGCGGGGCGACCATTCCCGGCCGGCCTGGAATTCGGCTGACGCCCGGCAAAAGCGGCGCCGCAAAGCCTTTACCAACCGCGAAGAATTCCGTCCCGCATATTCTCCTCATCACGGAGCGCGAAGCCGTCGCGGCGACGGCGATGACCAGCCAAGAAGCGTCAGGCGTGGCATGCCGCGGAACCTGCCTGGCACCTCGTGCTAGGCTGGTAATTCCCGCTACGGCATAAAAAAATGCCAGTGCTAACTAGCACTCGGGAGCATACCAAAAATATGGTTTTCCGTCAAACGGACGCCGGGCCCGCGGACCCCGTATCCAGCGCCGCGGCCGGCCACCGCGGCGCCGCAGGCACCCCCCGCGCCTCGTCGCTTCAGGACGAGCAGGCGTACGTGACGATGCTGTACGCCCTTCTCGACCGGGCGCGCGAGCGGAGCGAGGCCGCGCTGAACCGCATCCGCGCCCACGGCGGCCCGGGCGGCACCCACCAGGCGCGCCTGGAGCGCGACGTCTCGGCCGCCGAATACGAAAGGCGCCTCACCCAGCTCAACAACACAGAACGCGGGCTGTGCTTCGGCCGCACCGACGACGAGAACCAGGTCACGCTGTACATCGGCCGGATCGGCCTGCGCGACGACGACTACGAGCTGAAGCTGATCGACTGGCGCGCCCCGGCGGCGCGCCCCTTCTACGCCGCGACCCCGGGCAGCCCGGCGGGCCTGATCAGGCGGCGCCACATCTACACGCGCAACAGGCACGTCACCGGCGTCGACGACGAGGTGTTCGATCTCGACCAGCTCACCGACACCGACCGCCGTGGCCTGTCCGGCGAGGCGGCGCTGATCGCCGCGGTCAGCTCCGCCCGCACCGGCCGCATGTCGGACGTGGTGGCGACCATCCAGCGGGAACAGGACCGGGTCATCCGCTCCGACCTCGCCGGCGTCCTCGTCGTCCAGGGCGGCCCCGGCACCGGCAAGACGGTGGCCGCACTGCACCGCGCCGCGTACCTGCTCTACACGCACCGCCGCGCGCTGGAGCGCCGCGGCATCCTGGTCGTCGGCCCGAACGCCACCTTCCTCCGCTACATCAGCCAGGTACTGCCGTCGCTCGGCGAGACGGACGTCGTGCTCAGGACCCTCGGCGAGCTGTTCCCAGGCGTGCAGGCGACCGACACCGCCGACCCCGCCGCGGTCGTCAAGGGCGACGAGCGGATGGCCGAGGTGCTGCGCAAGGCCGTGCGCAACCGCCAGCGCATCCCGAAGACCGACCTCGCCGTCGACGCCGACGGCGTGCCGGTCCCGCTGCCAAGGAACGCGATCCTGCGCGCCCGCGACCGCGCCCGCGCGCTGCGCAAGCCCCACAACGTCGCGCGCAAGCTGTTCGTCACGGAGCTGCTCACCGAGCTCGCCCGCAACGAGGCACGCCTGCTCGACCGTCCGCTGGAGGACGAGGACCTGCCCGACGCCCGCGCCCGACTGTGGGACGAGCCGGGGGTCCGCGCGGCCCTCGACGCGCTGTGGCCGGAGCTGACGCCGCAACAGGTGCTCGCCGGCCTGCTGTCCGAGGAAGGTGCACTGCACGCCGCCGCTTCCTGTTTTTCCTATCCCGAACGATCCGTGCTCTTGCGCCGCGACCGCCCTTCCGCCTGGACGGTGGCGGACGTCCCGCTGCTCGATGAGGCCGCGGAGCTGCTCGGCGCGGACGATTCGGCGCAGCGGGCCGCGCGCCGCGCGGCGCAGCGCGAGCGCCGCCTCGAGGCGAAGTACGCCAGGGAGGTGCTGACGATCACCGGCATCGACGAGCTTGGCATGGTGGACGCGGAGACGCTGGCGGCCTGGAACAGGGACTCCGGCCCGGTCCTGTCCACGGCCGACCGCGCCGCGGCCGACCGCTCCTGGGCCTACGGCCACGTGATCGTCGACGAGGCGCAGGAGCTGTCCGCGATGGCCTGGCGGATGGTGCTGCGCCGCAACCCGGCGCGCTCGCTGACCGTGGTGGGCGACGTCGCGCAGACCGGCTCGCCCGCCGGCGCGCGGTCGTGGCAGGAGATGCTCGACCCGCTGCTGCACGGCCGCTGGCGCGAGGAGCGGCTGACCGTCAACTACCGCACCCCGGCGGAGATCATGGCCGTCGCGGCGGAGGTGCTCGCCGCCGCCGCACCCGGCGAGCGCCCGCCCGACTCGGTCCGTATCGAAGGCGTCCCGCCCAGCGCCGTCCGCGTCCTTGCCTCAGCCGGCTCGGGAGCCCCGCGTACGCCCCTGGCCACCTGCGTCGCGGAAATTGTCCGCGCCGGCCTGGCCGAACTCGCCGCGGCGGCCCCCGACGGCGGACGCCTGGCGGTCATCGTCCCCGACGCCCGGGTCGCGGAGCTCGCGGCGGCCGTCCCCGAGGCGATCCGCGGCGACCGGCCCGAGTCGCTCGACTCGCCGGCGGCGCTGCTGACGGTGTCCCAGGCGAAGGGGCTCGAGTTCGACCAGGTGGTGCTCGCCGACCCGGTCGGCGTCATCGCGCAGTCCCGCAACGGCGGCCGCGACCTCTACGTCGCGATCACCCGGGCCACCCACCGCCTCACGGTCGTCCACGAGGGCGACCTGCCCGCCCCCCTGCGCTCGCTGGAAAGCTAGCGGTCGGCCGGGCGAGGGCACATCCGCGGCCCGCGGGTTGTTATTCAGGTGACGTGATTCCCCGATGATGGCACCATCGGGGAGACGGCGAAAGCTTGGAGAACGATGACGACAGCCTTCGGCGAGCGGACCGAGATGTCCGCCGCGACCGGGGAGCTTGACCTGGAGGACAGGCACGCGCTGCGCCGCGTGGCGGGGCTCTCCACCGAACTCACCGATGTAACCGAAGTCGAGTACCGCGCCCTGCGCCTTGAGCGGGTCGTGCTGATCGGCGTCTGGTCTGACGGCACGCTGACCACCGCGGAGAACTCGATGCGCGAACTGAGCCGGCTCGCGGAGACGGCGGGGTCGGTCGTGCTCGACGCGCTGATCCAGCGGCGCGGTCGCTTGGATCCCGCCACCTACGTCGGGGCCGGCAAGGCCGTCGAGCTGGCCGGGATCGTCGCCGCCACCGACGCCGACACGGTGATCTGCGATGGCGAGCTCAGCCCCAGCCAGCTGCGCCGCCTGGAGAGCGTGGTCAAGGTCAAGGTGATCGACCGGACCGCGCTGATCCTGGACATCTTCGCCCAGCACGCGAAGAGCCGCGAGGGCAAGGCCCAGGTGGAGCTGGCGCAGCTGCAGTACATGCTGCCGAGGCTGCGCGGCTGGGGCGAGTCGCTGTCCCGGCAGGCCGGCGGCCGGGTGGCCGGCGGCGGGGGCATCGGGACCCGCGGTCCCGGCGAGACCAAGATCGAGACCGACCGGCGGCGGATCCGCACGCGGATCTCCAAGCTGCGCGGCGAAATCGCCGAGATGGCCACCGGGCGCCAGGTGCAGCGCGGTCGGCGGCGCCGCAACGCCGTGCCCTCCGTCGTGATCGCCGGGTACACCAACGCGGGGAAGTCGAGCCTGCTCAACGCGCTGACCGGTGCCGGGGTGCTGGTGGAGGACGCCCTGTTCGCGACCCTGGACCCGTCGGTGCGCAAGGCGAAGACGCCGTCCGGGCGGCCGTTCACGCTCACCGACACGGTCGGGTTCGTGCGGCACCTGCCGCACCAGCTCGTGGACGCGTTCCGCTCGACGCTGGAGGAGTCCGCGCAGGCCGACCTGATCCTGCACGTGGTGGACGGCTCGGACGCCGACCCGCAGGCGCAGCTCGCTGCGGTGCGCGGTGTCCTCGCCGAGGTCGGCGCCGGCGAGGTGGCCGAGCTCGTGGTGATCAACAAGATCGACGCCGCGGACCCGGTGATGGTCGAGGCGCTGCAGTTGCGCGAGCGCGGCTCGGTGCCCGTCTCCGCGAAGACAGGGGAGGGCCTGGGCGAGCTGCGCGCCGCGATTGACGAGGCGCTGCCGGTCCGCGACCGCACGGTCCGGGCGAGCGTGCCGTACAGTCGCGGTGACCTGGTGGCCCGTGCGCACGCCGCGGGAGAGGTGACCCGCGCGGAGCACGGCCCAGACGGCACTCTTCTTGAGGCACGCGTCCCGCTGGACCTGGCGGCTGAGCTGGAGCAATACACGCCGTAATCCCGTGTTCACGGATCGTCGGCGTGGCATTGCTGTGGGTTGGCTCAGCATTCGTCCGAGGGTCTTGTATCCAACCGGCTCGGTGCAATACCGTAACGGAACCGATATGTGGGACGCGCGCAACGCGTTGCCAATGACGCGAGCGTGCCGTTCGCAGTACCAGCTAAGCACGGTCAACGCCGACGTCTACACAGCATGGCAGGTGGCCGATCATGGTGGGTGGAACCGACTCGCGTGGTTCCCGGCATGCCGGGACGCGCTCGTGACCGCCCGTTTGCTGACCAACATCGGTCGGCTGTGGACCGGGTCGGAGATCCTGAGCAACGCCGCCATCCTGACGTCTGACGAGCGCATCGCCTGGGTCGGCCCCTCCGCGGAACTGCCGCGCAGCGTCCCTGGCGTCGTCCGCGACATCGTCGACGTCGACCTCGTGGAGAACCTGGGCGGCGGGCTTGTCACCCCGGGCCTGATCGACGCGCACACCCATCCGGTCTACGCGGGCAACCGGTATGCCGAGCTCGCGATGCGCTCCAGCGGCCTGTCCGACGCGGAGATCACGGCCGCGGGCGGCGGGGTGTCCTCCACGGTCACGGTGACCAGGGGAACCGACCCGTGGACCTTGTGCAACAACGTGCGCGAGCGGCTGGCCTCCTGGCTGCAGTCGGGGACCACGACGATCGAGGCCAAGACCGGTTACCACCTGACCAGGGACGGCGAGCTCGCCGACGTGCGGATGCTGCGCGCACTCGAGAACGAGCCAGGCATGCCGCGGGTGCACGTGACTTTCCTGGCCGCGCACGCGGTGGCCCCGGAGTTCTTCGGGCGCCGCAGCGACTACATCGACGCGGTGAGCGCGTGGTGCGCGGACGCGGCCGCGGTCGGCGCGGACAGCGTGGACGTCAACTGCGAGGACGGCGGGTTCAGCGAGGACGAGGCCCGCTGGATTCTCAGCGCGGGCCGGCGTTCGGGGCTGCTGCCCCGGGTGCACGCCTGCGGCAATACCCACACGGGCGGGGCGCGGGTCGCCGCGGAGATGGGCTGCGCCTCGGCCGACCTGCTGAACGCGGCCACCGATGATGACGTCGCCGCGCTCGGCAGGGGCGGGGTCGCCGCGGTGATCTGCCCCGGCTCGGCCATGCAGCGCGCTGCCCGGCCCCCGGTGCGGTCGCTGCTCGACAAGGGCGTCGCGGTCGCGCTCGGTTCCGATCACACGCCAGGCGGCGTCGGGATCACCTCGATGCCGCTCGTGATCGCGCTGGCCGTGTCCTACCTGGGCATGAGCGTCACCGAGGCGCTGCGGGCGGCCACCCTCGGCGGCGCGCACGCGCTGCGCGCCCCCGACCGGGGCGCGATGGTCCGCGGCAGGCTCGCCGACATCGTGCTGTGGGACGCCGACCACGAGGGCGCGTTCGCCTGGAGCTACGGCCTGCAGCCCCGCCGCGTCTGGCGCGGCGGCGAGCCGGTCAGCTCCTGACCCCGACGGCCTCGCGGGTCAGCGAGATCGTCCCGGTTCGCGCGTATGCTTGCGGCCATGGCTACGCAGGCGCCCGTCACGCTGGTCGTCGGCGAAGAGGAATTCCTGATCGACCGGGCGGTGCGGGAGCTGGTCGCGGCCGCCCGCGCCGCCTTCGCGGGCAGCGGTGACGACGGGGCAGACGTCCACGACGTGGCGGCCAGCGCGCTCGCGCCGGGGGAGCTGACGCAGCTGACGTCGCCGTCGCTTTTCGGCGGCGGATGCGCGGTGGTCGTCCGCGGTGCGCAGGACGCGGCCAAGGAGGTCTCCGCTGAGCTTGCCCGATACGCTGCCGCGCCCGCACCTGACGTCGTGCTCGTCGTCACGCACTCCGGGGGCGTCAAGGGCAAGGCGCTGGTCACCGACCTGACGAAGGCCGGAGCACGGGTGCTCGAGTGCCCCAAGCTCACGCGCGCCGCGGAGCGGACCGACTTCGTGCGGACCGAGTTCAGGCGGGCCGGCCGGACCGCCGACGAAGGCGCGGTGCGCGCGCTGCTCGACGCGATCGGCTCTGACCTGCGGGAGCTGGCGTCGGCAGCGGACCAGCTGGCGTCGGACAGCGACGGGCGGATAACCGAGGCCGTCGTGGCGCGGTATTACCGGGGCCGCGCCGAGGCCACCGGCTTCAGCGTCGCCGACCACGCGGTCGAGGGGCGGCTCAGCGAGGCGCTCGAACAGCTGCGCTGGGCGCTCGCGACCGGCGTGTCCCCTGTCCTCATCAACAGCGCGCTCGCCCAGGGGGTGCGGCTGCTCGGCCGGGTCGGGGCGGCGCGGGGGACGAGCACCGCCACGCTCGCCGCCGAGGTGGGCGCGCCGCCCTGGAAGATCGACCGGGTGCGGCAGCAGCTTCGCGGCTGGCAGCCGGACGGCGTGGCACCCGCCCTGCAGGCAGTCGCGGAGGCGGATGCCCAGGTCAAGGGGGAGGGGACCAGCCCCGCCTACGCCCTGGAGCGGGCGGTCAGGCGGATCGTCGCCTACCGCGCCGTACGCTGACCGCTGCGGGTGTGAGCCGCACCCGCCCGCGCGATGACCTCAGGCCCGCTCGAGCTCGGCGAGGCGCTTGGCGATCGCGGACTTGCGGTTCGCGGCCTGGTTCTTGTGGATGACGCCCTTGCTCACGGCCTTGTCGAGCTGACGTGAGGCGACGCGGAGCGCGAGGGTAGCCTGCTCCACGTTGCCCGCGTCGGCGGCCTCGCGGAACTTGCGCACGTGCGTGCGCAGCGCCGACTTGATCGCCTTGTTGCGCATGCGCGCCTTCTCGTTCTGCTTGTTGCGCTTGATCTGCGACTTGATGTTCGCCACGCGTGTAAGTCCTTCGTTGGTTAAGTCAGCTTGGCCGCCCAGGGAACGGTCTGCTCGCGCAGCAGCGGCAGCATGAGGGCGCGAAGACGAAGAATAGCCGAGTTGGCACTGCTTCCTCAAACCAAACGGCCAGTTGTTCCCGCTCGCTCCGTCAGGTCGCGACCCAGGCGGCGCCGCCCACTGGCGGTGTGGCCCCCAACGCCAAGCCTATT
>JASHPP010000467.1 GCA_030038035.1 Trebonia sp. | reverse complement strand
TCAAGGCGCACGTAGCTAGCGGGCCCCCATCGGTAGGACTCGCCGCTAAGCTCGTCCGTCGCGATAAAGTCGCCGGCCAGCCCGAGTGCGGGCATGTCCAGCCAGACCGTCGCCTCCCGGACCTGGTAGGGGTCCAGGTTGACGACCACCAGTACGGTGTCACCCCCCTGCCTTCCCGGGATCTTATCCACCCGCTTGGAAAAACACATCAGCTCGGGCTGGTCAACATGATGGAAGCGCAGATTTCGCAGCCAGTGCAGGGCCGGATGCGCCCGGCGGATCCGGTTCAGCTCGGTGATGAAATCGGCGATGCCGATGCCCTCCCGGGCGGCGGCGGCCCAGTCACGGGGCCTGTACTGGTACTTCTCCGAATCCATGTACTCCTCGCTGCCCGGCCTCAGCGGTACGTTCTCGCCCAGCTCATATCCAGAGTAGATGCCCCAGGTCGGGGAGAGCATCGAGGCAAGCACGGCGCGGATCTTGAACGCGGGGATGCCGCCGTGCTGCAGGTAGGCGTGCAGGATGTCCGGGGTGTTGGCGAAGAAGTTGGGCCGCATGTACGCGGCCGCCTCGCCGGACAGCTCGCGCAGGTACTCGGTCAGCTCCCAGACGCCGTTGCGCCAGGTGAAGTACGTGTAGGACTGGTGGAAGCCGATCTTCGCCAGGGTGTGCATCATCGCGGGCCTGGTGAACGCCTCGGCGAGGAACAGCACGTCGGGGTCGGTCGAGCGGATCTCGGCGAGCAGCCGCTCCCAGAACCGCAGCGGCTTGGTGTGCGGGTTGTCCACCCGGAAGATCCGCACCCCGTGGTCCATCCACAGGCGGACGATGCGAAGCACTTCCGCGTACAGGCCCTCCGGGTCGTTGTCGAAGTTGATCGGGTAGGTGTCCTGGTACCTCTTCGGCGGGTTCTCTGCGTAGGCGACCGATCCGTCGGCCCGCGTGGTGAACCACTCCGGGTGCTCCTTCACCCAGGGGTGGTCGGGCGACGCCTGCAGGGCGAGGTCGAGCGCCACCTCCAGGTTCAGCTCCCTGGCCCGCCTGACGAACGCGGCCAGGTCGGAATACGTGCCGAGGTCGGGGTGGATCGCGTCGTGCCCGCCCTCGCCCGAGCCGATGGCCCACGGCGAGCCCGGGTCGCCTGCCCTGGCCTCGAGCGTGTTGTTCCTGCCCTTGCGGTAGCTTGTCCCGATCGGGTGGATCGGCGGCAGGTAGACGATGTCGAACCCCATGGCGGCGATCGCCTCGAGGCGGCGCGCGGCCGTGCGCAGCGTCCCTGACACCGGCTCCCGCCGCCCCATCGGGTCGAACTGCACGCCTTCAGAACGCGGGAAGAACTCATACCAGGCCCCGTAGAGCGCGCGCAGCCTGTCGACGAGCACCGGCAGCCGCGCGGACCTGGTGATGAGGTCGCGCAGCGGGAAGCTGGACAGGGCGCTCCTGATCTCGGGCGAGGCGGCGGCCGTGAACCGGTCCCAGGGGGGCAGGCTGTCGTCCCTGAGCTTCCTGGCGAGCCCGCTGAGCAGGGCGCGGGCCGCCGCCTGGCGGACGCCGCCCGGCGGCTGCCTGATGGCCCGCGCCGCCCGGTCGAAGAGCAGCGCACCCTCGGCCAGCATCAGCTCGACGTCCTGGCCGCGCGGGATCTTGATGGCCGCGTCGTGGTGCCAGTGCGCGATCGGATCGCTCCACGCCTCCACGTGGAACTGCCAGCCGCCCTCGGACGTGACGGTCACCTCGGCGCCGTACCTGTCCGTCCCTGGCGCGAGCTCGTGCATCAGGACCAGCGGGCCGGGCGTGCCGACCGGGTCCCGCAGCACCACGCCGGCGCCGAGCGCGCCGTGGCCCTCGCGGATGACGGTGGCGCTGACCTGGAAAGTTTCGCCCACGACCGCCTTGGCCGGGCGGTGGCCGCAGTCCACCACCGGCTCGATGTCGAGGATTGGGATGCGTCCGATCACGCGGTCACCGTACCCACTTGCAATTCACAAACGCGCGCGGCCCCTGGATAACTGCCCGCGCCGAGGACGGTTCGGCGGCTGGTGCCCGCGTTGCCTATGATGGCTGCCCGTGAGAGCGATCCGACGTTTTACGGTCCGCGTGACGCTTCCGCGGCCGCTGGCCCCGCTGCATGACCTGATGCTGAATCTCCGCTGGTCCTGGCATCCGGGCGCGGTTGAGCTGTTCCAGTCGATCGACCCCGCCGGGTGGGCCGCTTCAGGGGGCGACCCCTTCGCGATGCTCAGCTCGATGCGGCCGGGGCAGCTCGCCGAGCTGGCGGAGGACGCGGACTTCCTGCGCAGGCTGGACGAGGTCCTCGCGGACCTGCGCGCGTACGTCTCGCGGCCGCGCTGGTACCAGTCGGGCGCGGCCGGCGCGCCGCGGAGCCTGCCGAAGGCGATCGCCTACTTCTCGCCGGAGTACGGCATCACCGCGGTGCTGCCGCAGTACTCCGGCGGCCTTGGCATCCTGGCGGGCGACCACCTCAAGTCGGCGAGCGACCTCGGGGTTCCCGTGATCGGCGTGGGGCTGCTGTACCGGCACGGGTACTTCACCCAGTCGCTGTCGGCAGACGGCTGGCAGGCGGAGCGCTACCCGGCCGACGACCCGAACGGCCTGCCGCTCACCCAGGTGCGGACCGCGGGCGGCGAGCCGCTGCGCGTGTCGGTGACGCTGGCCGGCGGCAAGCTGCTGACCGCGCAGGTCTGGCTGGCCCAGGTCGGGCGGGTGCCGCTGCTGCTGCTGGACTCCTACGTCGAGGAGAACGAGCTCGCGCTGCACGATGTCACCGACCGGCTGTACGGCGGCGGCAGCGAGCACCGGCTCCGCCAGGAGCTGCTGCTCGGCGTCGGCGGCGTCCGCGCGGTGCGCGCGTTCTGCGCGATCACCGGGCACCCCGAACCCGAGGTGTTCCACACCAACGAGGGCCACGCGGGCTTCCTCGGCCTGGAGCGGATCCGCGAGTACGTGGCCGCCGGGCTTGACTTCGACGAGGCGATCGAGCTGTGCCGGGCGGGCACCGTGTTCACCACCCACACGCCGGTGCCCGCCGGCATCGACCGGTTCCCGCGCGACCTGGTGGAGCGGTACTTCAGCGCCGCGGCCGCGGCCGGCGGGCCGCCGGCCGACCGGGTCCTGCCGCTCGGCGCGGAGACCTACCCCGGCGGGGACCCGCACGTGTTCAACATGGCCGTGATGGGCATGCGGCTCGCGCAGCGGGTGAACGGCGTGTCCCTGCTGCACGGCCAGGTGAGCCGGGAGATGTTCGCCGGCCTGTGGCCGGGCTTCGACACCTCGGAAGTGCCGATCGGCTCGATCACCAACGGCGTGCACGCGCCCACCTGGGTGGCCAGGGAGATCTCCGAGCTCGGCGACTCGGCCACGGCGGCGTCGGCGGACGCGGCGCGGCTGTGGGAGATCAGGCGGCAGCTGCGGGCGCGGCTGGTCGCGGAGACCAGGCGGCGGCTGCGCGAATCGTGGCGGCAGCGGGGCGCGTCCGTGGCCGAGCTCAGCTGGATCGACAACGTGCTCGGCGAGAACGTGCTGACGATCGGGTTCGCCCGCCGGGTCCCCTCGTACAAGCGGCTGACGCTGATGCTCAACGACCCGCAGCGGCTCACCGGGCTGCTGCTCGACCCCGGCCGGCCGGTCCAGATCGTGATCGCGGGGAAGGCGCATCCGGCCGACGAGAGCGGCAAGCGGCTGATCCAGCAGATGGTCAGGTTCGCCGACTCAGAAGCCGTGCGCCGCCGGATCGTCTTCCTGCCCGACTACGACATGGCGCTGGCGCACCACCTGGTCCAGGGCTGTGACGTGTGGCTGAACAACCCGCTGCGGCCGCTCGAGGCGTGCGGCACCTCCGGCATGAAGGTCGCGCTGAACGGCGGGCTGAACGTGTCGGTGCGGGACGGCTGGTGGGACGAGTGGTACGACGGCGCGAACGGCTGGGAGATCCCGACCGCGGACGGCGTGTCCGATCCGGCGCGGCGGGACGAGCTCGAGGCGGCGGCGCTGTACGAGCTGCTCGAGAAGTCGGTGGCGCCGCTGTTCTACGACGCCGGCCCGGATGGCGTTCCCGGCGGCTGGGTGGAGATGATCAGGCACGAGCTGCGCAGCCTGGGCCCGCTCGTGCAGGCGGACCGGATGGTCGGCGACTACGTGACCCACCTGTACGCTCCGGCCGCCGAGTCGTCGCGGGCGCTGGCGGCGGACGGCTTCGCGGCGGCGCGCGAGCTTGCCGCCTGGCGGGAGCGGGTCAGGAAGGCGTGGCCCGCGGTGCGGATCGAGCACGTGGAGGCGGAAGGCGCCGAGCCGAGCCTCGGCGCGGTGCTGAACGTGCACGTGACCGCCGCGCTTGGCACGCTGACCGCGGCCGACGTCTGCGTGGAGGTGGCCTACGGCCGGCCGGGCGAAGACGACGAGATCGTCGATCCGTCCTACCTGACGCTGGCACCGGACACCCTGCCCGCCGATGGCGCGCCAGGTCCGCAGACGCGGTTCTCCGGCGCGGTCGAGCTTGGCCGGCCCGGACCGTTCGGCTACACCGCGCGGGTCCTGCCCAGGCACCCGCTGCTCGCCAGCCGCGCCGAGCTCGGCCTGGTCACCTACCCGGACGCCCCGGCCGGCATGACCAACGGCGACCTGCGCTGACCGGCGGAACCAGGCCCAGGGCGCTGTAGCGTAGGGGTGGCGCGGGTCTGCATGCGGAGGTGAGGGGCGTGGGCGAGTTCGTGCGCGTCGAGGTGGCGGCCGGGATCGCGACGATCCGGCTGGACCGGCCGAAGATGAACGCGCTCAACGCGCAGGTTCAGGCCGAGATCGCGGCCGCGGCGGCGCAGGTCAGCGCCGACGCGGCGGTCCGCGCGGTCATCCTGTACGGCGGCGAGCGGGTCTTCGCCGCGGGCGCCGACATCAAGGAGATGGCGGGCCTGGGCTACCCGCAGATGGCTGAGCGCTCGGCCAGGCTGCAGGCCGCGTTCACCGCTGTCGCCGAGATCCCCAAACCAGTGGTGGCGGCTGTTGCCGGGTACGCGCTTGGCGGCGGGCTTGAACTGGCGCTGTGCGCCGACTTCCGGGTGCTCGGCGAGAGCGCCAAGGTCGGTCAGCCGGAGATCCTGCTCGGGATCATCCCCGGCGCGGGCGGCACCCAGCGGCTGCCGCGCCTGGTCGGCCCGGCCCGGGCTAAGGACCTGATCTTCACCGGCAGGCACGTGGCCGCCGCCGAGGCGCTCGCGATCGGCCTGGCCGACAAGGTGGTCCCTGACGACGCCGTCTACGAGGCGGCGGCGGACCTGGTGGCCAGGTACGCAACAGGCCCGGCGCTGGCGCTGCGCGCCGCGAAGCAGGCGGTCGACAGGGGCCTGGAGGTGGACCTCGCCGCCGGGCTCGAGATCGAGCGGCTGCAATTCGCCGCGCTGTTCGCCACCGAGGACCAGAAGACGGGCATGCGAAGCTTCATCGAGAACGGCCCGGGCAAGGCCACCTTCGACGGACGCTGACGCCGGCGGTCCGGTGTAATTTAGCTATGGCAGGATCGTCGTGATCGTGGGGACTGAGCAGATGACTGAGCCGGATGACGCGCTCTCGCTTGAGATGGTCACGGCCGCGCTGCGGATGGACAGCACCGACGCGGCGATCTACACCCGTGTCCTCACCAAGTCGCTGAGCGAGGCGCTGCCCCCCGAGTGCGTGACGGTCGAACGCAAGGCATCGATGTCCGACCGGATGCGCGGCCGTTCCGGCGAGATCACCAAGATCGCGGTCCGGCTTGGCGACCAGGTCATGACGCTCGCCCTCAGGAACGGCCAGCCGGCCGCCGAGATCTGCCGCGAGGTCCGCGGCGTGGTGCTGTCCCGGCAGAGCGTTCCCCTGCAGCAGTGGGCGAGCGCGCTGGCCAGCGCGCTCGTCGTGCAGGCGGAGAACAACGCGCAGGCGGCCGAGGCGCTGCGCCGCCTGGTCACCGGCTCCTTACGGAGCAGTGAGCGTAATCCAGGCTTTACCGAAATTCGCCGGCAGGGAACGTAGTCTGAAGAGACGATGCCTGGACTGGGAACGCTTCGGGGGAAGATCGGACCCTACCGCCTTGTCGAGAAGATCGGCGAGGGCGGGATGGGCGTGGTCTACCTTGCCCGCGACGCGGAGAACCGGCCGGTCGCGGTCAAGGTGCTCGGGCCCGCGGTGAGCGGGGACCCCATCGCGCGCCAGCGCCTGTCGCGTGAGGTGGAGACCATGCGGCGGGTGCGCAGCCCGTACGTCGCGCGGGTCCTCGACGCGGACGTGGGCGGCCCGTCGCCGTACATCGTGACGGAGTACGTGCGCGGGCGGACGCTTGAGGAGATCGTCAGGAAAGACGGCGCGCTGCGCGGCGACCCGCTGGCACGGCTGGGCGCCGGGCTGGCGGCGGCGCTCGCCGCGATCCACGCCGCGGGCGTGGTGCACCGCGACCTCAAGCCGGCGAACGTCATGCTCGCCGGCGGGCATCCCGTGGTGATCGACTTCGGCATCGCGCACGTTCCCGACGCGACCCAGCTCACCCAGACCGGCGTGGTGATCGGGACGCCCGGTTACCTGGCGCCCGAGGTGATCGAGGGCCAGCCGAGCAGCGGGGCGTCCGACGTGCACTCGTGGGGCGCCACGATGGTCTTCGCCGCCACCGGCCGCAATCCGTACGGCACCGGCACGTACCAGACGATCTTCTTCCGGGTGCTGCAGGGGGCGGCCGAACTCGACGGCGTGCCCGCCGCGTTGCTCCCGCTGGTCACGGCGGCGCTCGCGGTCGATCCCCGGACCCGCCCGCCGGCCCAGTGGCTGGCGGAGCGGTGCGCGCGGCTGGGGCCGGACGCCGCGGGCAATCCGGCTGACTCCGGGCCGGCCGGCACCCGGCTG